>JAGFXQ010000370.1 GCA_017861355.1 Bacillota bacterium | reverse complement strand
AAGGCGAACAGGTTACGAACTCCGTTAATGGTTAGTGAGGACCAGGTTATCTTCTTGATCAGTACTCCTGCCAGACTGAAACAAACCGCAGAGATAAAGATATAGATTGTTCCTATGTTGATTCGTTTCATTGCTTTCATGTTATGTACTCCTATCCCCTCCATATTGTTCCATCATTCTATCACATTCTCAGGGAATTGAGGAGCACAAATTTCATATTTTTAGGATTAGGAATCAGGATTAGGTAGGTATAATCCCATTCGATCGATATTGCTATTGATCAATATTCTGCAATTCATCAAAGCAGTAGCCCATCTCTTCCCATTTTGTTAAGAGTTCATCGAGAATCTCCGAATTCGTCTTCGAAGTACAATGCAACAACACGATGGCACCCGGATGAATTCTTCCGATTAGTTTTTGAAATGCCTGTGCCTTGGTGGGCTGCTTGTCGTTATACCAATCTACATAGGCAAGGCTCCAGAAGAAGGTCTTATAACCCAGTTCCTGTGCCATTTTCAGATTCTCTACACTATATTTTCCTTGCGGTGGTCGATAGAATCGCACCATCTTCTGTCCTGTTGCGGTCGTAAATGCATCTTCCAGCTTCGTAAGTTCCTTTTCAAAGGAGGCTTTCGAAGAAATATTGGCCATATTCGGGTGGGAAAAGGTATGATTCGCTACCTGATGCCCTTCCTCAAGCATTCTTTTGACGAGTTCCGGCTGTGTTGAAATATAGTTACCTACAAGGAAGAAGGTAACTTTGACATTATGTTTCTTCAGCGCGTCCAGGATAGCGGGAGTATAACCATTCTCATACCCGGCATCAAAGGTCAGATAGATAACCTTATCTTTGTTATCCCCGATATAATAGGCATCATATTTCTTTAATTCATCCTTAGTAGCATTTCCGGTCGGCTGTTGCCCCTCCGCTCCAAATCCTAATCCCCAATTGGCAGCTTCCGGTTCGATCAGCTTATCTTTCGCATAAGCATTCCCAAGTAATGCAATTCCTCCCCCCAGAAAATATAGCAGGAGAAAGGTTAAACCAAGAATAATCCATTTTTTCTGTAGCTTTATCTTCATAAAAAGACCCCGTCTAATCTACGTTGTTACAGTATATTAGACGGGGCTTGTCTTCCATTCCTGGTTTTATTCTGCTTATGCCTTCAGCATCTCAAGTATCTCTGCTTTGGATTTCACACCGATGGACTTATTCACAACCTGACCACCCTTAATCACCAGTAGTGTGGGAATCGTCATAACCTTATAACGCTCCGCCAGGTCGCCTTCCTCATCCACATTGACCTTGCATACCTTCACATCCGCTAACTCATCCGCTAATTCCTCAATGGTCGGTAACAGCATCTTACATGGTCCACACCAGGATGCCCAAAAGTCAACCAATACCGGGATATCAGAATTAATTACTTCCTTATCGTATTCATTTGTTTTTATATGGATCGCTCCCATGGTTCATTCTCCTTTTTTCGTATGATATGTGATCAAGCAAATGCAGATTTTACATCGCGATTGAAATCAGCTTAACCACTATTAAAATCAGTTGTTTACAATATAATCTTATACAATACACAAAGATAAGTCAAGTGTTTTATTTCAAAGTAACATATTCCTCTGAATAAAGAGAAAAGGCAACCCTGCTTTCTCCGTTACACTTTGAGAGTCAGCCGATTGCCCTTATCATTTATTATGAACCTATCTCAATAAATTACGGTAATATATTTCCTGCCGCGCGGTAGATCTCATACCACTCTTCTCTGGATAAATATATCTCAGCTGCCTTAATGCAATCCAACAAGCGCTCCTGATTCATCGTTCCGGTTACCGGCTGCAACTTAGCGGGATGGCGTAACAGCCAGGCAAAAGCTATCGTTGTATTGGTAACACCGTGAACAGCTGCAATCTCATCGATCTTTGCATTTAACTCAGGGAATTTCTCATTATTTAAGAAAACACCTTCAAAGAAGCCATACTGGAAAGGAGACCAAGGCTGAATTGTGATATCATTCAAACGGCAATAATCCAGAATGCTTCCATCACGGTTCACAGCAGCCTCATCCAGCATATTCACATGAACGCCTGCGGAGATCATCGTAGCATTCGTGATACTAAGCTGTAACTGGTTTGCAACAATCGGTTGCTTTACGTATTTCTTCAAAAGCTGTATCTGCATCGGGTTCTGATTTGATACACCAAAATTGCGAACCTTTCCGCTCTTCTCCAACTGATCGAATGCCTCAGCCACTTCTTCCGGCTCTACCAAAGCGTCGGGACGGTGCAAAAGAAGTACATCCAAATAATCCGTTTTTAGGCGTTTCAGGATTCCATCTACACTGTTCAGGATATGTTCCTTAGAAAAGTCGAACATTCCTTTCCGAATTCCGCATTTGGATTGCAGAAGAATCTTATCTCTTACAGACGCATTCATATGAATAGCATCTGCAAATATCTCTTCACAGATACCGCCACCATAGATATCCGCATGGTCAAAAAAATTCGCACCATGGTCAAGTGCGGTCTGTACGAACTTCTCCGCCTCCGGTTTACTTAATCCATTTATACGCATACACCCAACTGCCAATACGGGCACTTCTAATCCGGATACCCCTAATTTTAAAGTATTCATTTACTTCTACCTCCTTATTGAATCAATACAATTTATCGGACATTGCGAAATACTAACTAATGATACGCATGCATACATACGATCATGACTGATATCGCAATGATCTTCCTATAAGGATTATAGACCTTAATGTTAACTTTAAGTCAATAGGAAAATAACAAACTAATGTTAAATATATTAGTAAATTCGTGATTCACCCATTAAATTCGTGTTTGACGATTTTAGTCTTACACGATTTATGGTATGGTAAAGATGGTTAGTGGATTCCTCCAATCATGGAGGATTATTATGTCCAAGAAAAAAGTATATGACCAGAAACATCTTTCTACCAGCCAACGTATCCATATCGAAAAGGGTTTGAATGACGGACTTTCCTTCGCTGCAATTGCCAGGAAGCTTGACAAACATCCAAGTACCATCATAAAAGAAGTGAAGAAATATCGCACTTTTCAACCTTATGTTTCAGATCCCAAAAGGCCGTCTCGGTGCGCTCTATTTAAAGAATGTACCATGCGGTTTCTCTGTGATGAAAAGGATTGTGTGAAAATGTGCAAATCCTGTTTTAATGTAAAGCTACAGGTTGCAAAGTGTTCTTATCTCTGCCCTGAATACAAAGAACCTCAATGTCCTTCCGTCCGTAAAGCTCCTTATGTCTGCAATAACTGCTCCAAAAGCAAACGGTGTAATAAGCATAAAGCGTTCTATATCGCCCAAAATGCGGATAAATCATCCCAGGAACTGCTTGTATCCTGTCGATTAGGCATCAATCAAAATCCTGTTGATATCGCAATGCTGGATGATTTAATTTCACCTTTGTTAAAGCAAGGTCAATCCTTGGCTC
>JAGFXQ010000118.1 GCA_017861355.1 Bacillota bacterium | reverse complement strand
GAATAAAACTCTCGACCAGATAATTTTTTTCATTTCATGCACTCCTGATTTATTATATTAATCTACTATTAATCTCTAATTTATTGGGATTATTCAATTAAGTATTCCTATACTCAACCTTATCACAATAAATTGTAGCCCAAATCCAGAAGCCCGTGGAACACAGTAGGGTCTGCGAAGGAATGATTTCTCCTATATAAAAAGTATTTTATATCCTCAATAATTTTGGGGTCTATGTAGCAAATGCAATGTAAACAAAGTTCGTATTATGTATACTATTTATTTTTTATTTGGTTTTCTTTTGATATATAATAACCTCTGAATATCTTCAAGTAGTGAACTGGTCGGTTCGAAAGACATCCATTTACCGTCATGATATGTCGTTGAATTATTATAGATGCTTTGGACTTCATCCGAGTAAATATGTTGCTCATTCTCAAATTTAGCTCGTTCCTCTTTTCCAAAAACAATTTGTATCATAAAACCTTTTTCATTGGAGTAGAGCGTACATAAGGTTTTACCACCACGCCGGTATTTATGTTCGTATTTCCAATTGTTCCAATTCGTGTTCTTGCGTAAGATTTCCATTTCATATAAGCTTTCAATAAGATTACAGACAGCCGCCCATACCTTATATTTCTCTGCTCCGAGCATTTCGTTAAGCTCTTGATTTGTTGGAAAAACATCTTGCATAATAATTTCCTCCTTTCATTAGGATATTGCTGAATATGTATCCGTTCTCCAGTTTTATGATCATTTTTGTTAAACCAACTTCATCTCCCTTAACTTACTCACCACAAGAGCAGCTGTATAATCAGCAAAATATTTTAATTCTTCCCTTGACATTGATATTGGGTTAGTAAGGTCCTCATTCACTTCCGGTAAATATCCCATAACACCGATTTTGCGTACAATGCATCCATGCGGTAAATAATCAATATAGTCCGGGAATTCTTTTAATGTCAGAATTTCTGTCAAATACCCTGAAGCGGGATTAGCGCGCAGATACTCGGCTTCCATAGAGTAGATCTCATGCATGCGATCATTTTTTGAGATCAATTTTTTTACCGAATCCCAGTCATTCGGATATCCGATTGCAGATAATCGTAAATTTTCATTTGCATTTATTCTTATCCAGGTATCCTTGACTCTTCTGTCATCGCGAATATACCATTGAAATGCGGCATCTGTTATTAAGTGAACATAGTATCCCAGCAAAAATGAATACTGTTCATGTGATTGAATATTATTTTTACGCTTAAATATGTATTCATTGCAGAAGGAATCGCAATCCGAGGCAACTTTTCTTTCTTCGTTCATCCAATGAGTAACCTTTCGGGATGGAGTGAAGCATGTCCAATCCTCATTCTCTACATTGCAGTCTGGTGCAATATTTCCAACACAAAACCCATGTCGATCCAGCTCAGGACATTGTCTCATTACACTATCAGCTATTATTAAGTGTGTAACCCAGGAAGCCATGGGATACCGCCTTTCTCCACATTGATTAATCAGATTCCAATATTCTTACTTTATTGTTTTTTCATAACCTTTTTCCAATAACGATAAACATCTCCGCCGGATTTGCTGATATAATGGGAATATTCGAACCCTTCCTTCAACAGTAGCTCATTTGGTTTATCATTTTTGCGGTCATCATCACCCATACAGTTAATGATGTAGCCACCATTCTTCGTAACCTGTTCTAAATTGGCGATTTCTAGTTTTATATCCACTCCAAGAACGTAACCACACATAGTGATATCAAAGGTGCTATCTTCAAATGGAATTGCTTCTATTGTTCCGTCTAATACAACTACATTTGATATCTTTTCCTTCTCAATATTTATCTTGCACTAGTATTTTATCTCTCTTCTATTAACCAGGTTATATTCAACCCATTTATCCACCTGTTCTTTATTGAAATATTTTACATTATCAATTTTTACATATGGTATAAAACTATAAGTATCATAAACTGTAACATTTGTCCTTTGTGAGTCTTCATAAGCTATTAACCTATCAAAATCATTTTGAGAAAGACTTAAATAAATTGCTGTTTCTTCCTCTGTCATTAATCCTTTATTTGTTATTGAGTTTGATGTTTCACTTACTATAACATCTTTATTTATATACCTTATTGAAAATCCAATCCATACACATCCAATAACTATTGATATAGAAATCAATACAGTACAAAATAGTTGTATTTTGCTTTCTTTCATAAGTAATACCCTCCTTTAATTTAATAATTCGCAATTATAAACAATTGTGATTCAAGTTGTCTTAACAAACCGATACTTGATCTTACACGAAATCTGAAACATTTTTACCAACTAAGCGCTCCAATGATTGTTGCAGCAATCCATATAATTGAAATTACAATAGCAAGAATCATAATAATCAACAATGCTATCGTTACCTTAACACATCGCTTTTCTTTCAGTGCCAATATCATAATGGATATCACATCTACTGTAAAAAAGAACTGGAAAATGCCCGCTAAAACAGATAGAAACTTTCCATGAGTCCCCTCTTTATAAGACATCCTGATATATCCCATGGAAAAAGGTGCCGCTCCAACCATTGCAATCCATCCTAATATCGAAAAAACTATCGCAACCATTGGTCCAACAAACACCATGATAACGACAGGAGTAAACATGAGCAATAATGCTATCGCTATGATCAATCCCCCAATAACATAAAAAGGAATTAATGTATACTTGATTAGAATTGCACAATTCAATAATCTGATTCTTCCAATCTTATTTTTGAAAGAAATAACAATGAACAGATTAATCAGATCTAAAAATATTATAATTCCAAAAGGCCAAATCTGTAGACTGTTTTCATTCTCCACTTTACTATTTACTACAAAATAGATTACTGGAAACATATATATAGAAAATGTATACAATCCAGCTAATATGTATATTGGATGAAATCCCTTTTCACTTTGATTGTTCACAATAAATTTCCCTCCACTAATTCATATCTATTTATGGAAACATCAACCAATTACGATTCTCTATTACGCAAACTACCCGTCTGCAAATAAACATAATGGGTAGTTCGCAATTGAGAACGAAGTCGAAACAACCTAACTTTAGATAATGCTTATTATGTGTAAACTAATCTTTGAGCATATTTTCAAGCTCAAGAATATTTACACCGACATCGCTTCGTTTATGCGCATCAGAGGCTGTAGAAATTTCTACATTATTTTTTTGAAAAATAGATAGCAATTTTGTATTCAGACCTAATTCCAAATCCGAGCAATAATTTAGCCGTAGTCCACCACTATTTTCAGCATACATACCATGTTTACATAAAAGAACAGATAATTCATTATAATAATCTGTCAAGTCAATATCAGGTGTATAACCAAAGCATTTGATTGAATCAGGATGCGCAAGACCAGTGAAAAGACCACTTTTGCATAATTGGAACATTATGCTATAATACCTTTTATAAACCTCGTTTACGTTCATACTTTTCCAAAGCTCTTTCTGTCCTGTATGGTCAAATCCCCAATCATCAATCCAATGTACTGAGCCTGTAAGAAAATCAAACTCATATTCGTCAAGAATGCTTGCAAGTACGTCAGCAGTTTCAGGAATATAACAAACTTCAAGACCAAATTTAACTTTCACAGGGTATTGAGTATCCTTTACTGTATCTATAAAATTTATATACTCTTTTATAGAACTGTTCATTTTATTACATATCCAGTTACGCTGATAATCGTTGTATTTCTTTATTGGTTCGTATACTTTCTCAAACTCAATGAATTGGTGGGTATGTTCAAGCAAGTATATTTCATCAAGCCCTGTATTTTGAGCAGCTTTGATAAAACCCTCAAAAAAATCAATATTATAACCGCCACCATTTCCATGTAAAAAATGCACATGGACATCTCGCATTATCCTACACCCCCACATTGTATAAATAATCTTTAATTCGTAGTTGTAAGCAACAGCAAAACTGTTATTCGTTAACACATATTCTTAATAAACATTAATGGGAAGTTCACACTGAGCAACAAATTGAAATTAAACAATCCACGGTCAAAAATTAGTTTTTTACTTTAATCTTATAATAATCTTGAAAATCTCTGAATGTATTAATATATTCCCATTCATTATTTTTTAAAGCCTGACGACGTTCTATTGCATTGGGAATAGCTTTTGTTACCAGATATTCATTTCCAAAAATCTCATGAAAATTGTCTTTAGCAAAAGTGAATATTTCAGATAGATATGATGCTTTTTCATAAGCGCTAGCTATATCGACACGAAGTACTCCTGTTTCTCCACCAAATCCTTCAATTGTCCCAACTGCTTCACCAGTCGCATTGTCTACTATTGAAAATCTAATGAAGTATTGCTTTCTATAAAAATCCAGCCAGTATCCTATTGTCTCTGACATCTTCTCCTGAGAATCGATATAAAATCCAAAATCACAGTTGTCATCATTCATAAACTCAACGGCTGTTTTATCGTTATAGCATTTAAAAATTGACTCTCTATCATCTTCGCTTATAAGCCTAATAGTAAAGTTCTTTGTTGTAGCTGTTGGACATTCTAAATATGGATTCAAAATGAAATCCTCCTTAAATTTAATTTATATGTATTTTTTTATTAGTAACCATTACTATATTAAACATAATGGGAAGTTCACTCTACACACATCACCTACTTTATTTATTGGCAAGTGGCCAGAATATCTCATTGCACCATTCTGGCAATCTTTTAGCAAACCACTCTTCATTACTCCATAATTCATGATGTAAAGCTATTCCTAATAAAATCTGTAATGCAAAGTAATACTCAATTTCTCTTATATCTATTCTACATCCCCTAACCTCTTCATAAGCCTTGATTATACTCATTCTGCATTTTTCATCGCTAACAAAACAATATACACTTCCCAAATCCAACAGAGGGTTGCTATATCCAAGCAGTGAGAAATCTATTGGCACCAACCCATTTTCAGTAATTAATATATTTGATAGTGATAAATCCGAATGCAAAAGTATATGTTCAGACTCCGATTGTTTTAGCTTGTCCCCTATTAATTCCAATGTAGTAGACATTGCATTATAATATTCCTTATCTATCTTTTCATTATCGGAATAACTAGATAAAAGTTCAATTAATTGCTTGCACATGTCCTGATTATAATTGAGAGAACTATCTGCATGATAACCTTTGGCAGCCAAATGCAATTTCCCTATCATTTCACCTAATTCACGTCCAAATTCTTCTGTTAAATCATTCTTATTCACAGTCCTGCCGGCTAACCAGGTAAGCATGGTAGCTGGCGTTCCATCCTTAAGTACAGTAACTAATTTGTTATCAACATTTCTTATTGGAGACTGTACATTCATCCCACACTCTTTCAAATGCTCTAAAAATATAAGTTCATCCTCATGGATTTTAATTATATCTGCACCTTCAAAATGCCATGTGGTATTAAATCCACTCTTTGGTTTATGTACTCTCAATAAATATTTATTATCAATACAGTACGTTATATTTTCATTATGGCGGATTAATTCAATTTGCGTACAAGGTAAGCCATATTGTACTGATACCTCATTTAACAAATCAGCTTTTTTCATATCGCACCTCCACCAAATTATAATTGGATTAATCGACTATTATTCATAGTCTGCATAACCTTTCTTCTTGTACCTAATCCGAGTTATCTGGGTCTCACCGGATTTGTCTATTTCAAGAATGGTATACCCCTGCATAGATTGCTCTTCCAAAACCTCAGTCTTAGCAGCTGTTTCATCATTCCAACCATAGATACTGTATCCACTTGCTTGAAGGTAATTCAGTTTTACTCCCTTATAAACTATAGAATAATCATTGACATGATCATGTCCGCAGTAAACCGACCGCATACTTCCAAGAGTTTCTATCACAGCAAATAAACCACTATTATATTCCGAACAGCAGACTGCTTCTCTCTGAAAACCATCGACATATTTACAATCCGCCGTATCTGTTATAGTCCTGCTTGCTTCATCATAGATTTCATCCCACCCGATCGCATACTCATTTAACGGAATATGAATGAAGAGACTTGATTTGGTTCCTTCTGGTAGCGCTTTGATCTGCTCTTGACACCATGCAATCTGGTCTGCCTTGATATAGTCATATGCTCCCGGACCATATTTTACTGTATTAATATCCTCCTTGGTTACATAATCTCCACTGTCCATAAAGATCAAACTCTGGATAATCTTTTTATTCGTGCTTAATAAGTTTACTATGTAATTGCCATATCCGGAGATGTCCTCCGGCCCAGGTTCTACCAGGCAATGGGGATATTTTATATCATTTGCCCAAAGCTTAATCAATTTTTCCCGTTTATAGGATAATGGATGCTCACCCTCATGATTCCCGAGTATAGCACACCAATATACCCCATAAGCCTCCATAATCTCCGCCAGAAGTTTTGCTCTTTCTTTGTTAAATATAGCCGTCACGGTATCACCCGTAAAGATTACCAGATCCGGCTGTTCCTGATTCATCGCATTCAGGAATTCGTTCATCGTCTTGCCCATCGGCGCCTTTACTAAACCATCAAAATGCATATCTGTAAATGCCAGGATCTTAAAATTATCGCCGCTATCCTTTGTCAGATAAGTTACTTCTTCTGACTGTTCAGTAATCCTCACATCATAATCTTCTCTCGCCACAATTTTGGTAAAGTCTACCTCCAGATTTACCCCATATTTACTTCTCGCATATTGATAGAGAACAATAACCGCAAGAGCAAGTAATACAAATATTACAATGCTTATAACTATAATTACATTTCTAATATTCATTTTCAGAACTATACCCCCAAACTATTATGTTTATAATTTCCCTATATTCTTATTGTCCTCGATCAAAGACCATGTTTCTAACCCCGCGCAAGTCCAAACTATTTTGGAGAAATCCTATTCTGGACAGGGGTGCTCGTACCCAGCCTTGACATACTGTGTGGCCGAGGGCAATAGTTGTTTCTATTTCGTTTTCGGAAGATTCGAATTACCCTTAATTATTTCTATACCTTCCATTTGAATATTTCGTGATATAATGCAACATTTCTGTTCTTTTCAATTTCATATTAATCTTCTCAGTTAGTTTATTATGTAATCAGCAAATACTCCAGCTAAGGTTTGTACACAAATTGCAGTTTGTAATCTGGTCTTTCTATTTTCATAAATGGTGGTAACTTATCTTTATAATCTTGATCGTTGGTGTATAATTTATAAACAAAGCCATCTGCATCCAGACCATAGCCTAAACAATAAATATTGTTGTCATTAATAAGCAAATCAACACCTTCTCCTGCGCCACTGATAAAGCCGCTGTATGTCAATCCATCAACTTTATAACGGATACCATACTCAATTACAAAAACCATCTGCTCGTAGACATCATCTCCTAGAAGTGTACGTATTTTTTCTTTAATTTCATCGGTAGGCAGAATTTCATTAATGATATTCGCATCTAAATAAATCGGCTCAGATTTTGTATATTCTCCCTCAATAAAAACATTATGTCCAAAGCCTAATGCAGACTCGTCCCCCTCAATAAGATTTATTAGCAAACTATCTTTTTCAAACACAAATTCTACTTTTGCAAAAACAGTTTCATCATATTCGGGTACATATTTAAATTCTGCTTTGTTTTTGTCTGTCATAACTGCAGTACCATCAATTGTTCCAGAATTTGCTCCGTAAAATCCATTAAAAGAAAAATCAAAGGACTTATCTGTCAGATTCTTTATTGTAATAATGCCGGTATACGCCATATATGTATTCGTTCTGTTCCATTCACCAACAAAATCATCCTCTAATAGCGAACTTAATTTATCACTGGCTGGCTGAATTTTGTTTATGGACGACATGTCAGTCTTTGTATTATTAATTCTGCTATCGGAAAGTGAAAGGCCTGTTGCTAGTTTTTGAGAAAGATAGTCCGTTACAGCTTTTATATCTTTATTATTTCCAGTATCATTAATTTCCTGATCCAGATTAGGATCATTTCTGAAAGTCCAATCAGACTCGTTTATTCTTCTACTTTAAATCTCAAAATTTCATAACATATATTCCTAATCTTTTCTCAATATTGTAACATAATTCCTATAATTATACCATACTTTTACATTACATATTATCCTAATTCGATCGGAAGCCTTACAACCAGTTTCCCATCGTTTTTCATGATGCATATCATTAACGGACCTGATAAAACAAGAGAGACAGCTGATTATAATCTCAATCACCTGTCTCTCATAAATATAATGTATAGTAAATCACATATTAACTTTAAATTATTAAAATAATCCAATCTTGCCTCTAGAGTACTAAATAATAATAACTACGGATAATAAAGCAAAAATCATCACATAAATTCTCAGCAACCTGCAGGATTCAGATAGTTACACTTTGTTCAATCGGGTTTAGCAATCCAATCACACAGACCTTACTACTACCGGTACTGCCTTCAATCTCTCCTCCAAAGTCTTCCGGTCCAACTGTCCTTCAAACAACATATTCGCTAAGAAATCATTGCTCCCGTCCACGATATCCGCGATACAATAGGGCAGTTCCACGCCTAACCCTTCGCCCGCAACCATAGATAGCAACTTCGGCGTTAATTCACCTAGCACCGCCTTAGTCTCGTGATTCGCGAGTAGTTCCTTCAGTGGAGTCTCAATGGAATAGAATAACTCATAATTCTTCTTTGGAACATAGCAGAAGGAATAAGTTCCAGCCTCCAAGCTAACCTTTACCTTCTCTCCTATTTGCTCTGCGGTTAATCCTTCCATACCTTCCACCTTCGTACGATCAGCATCCGGCAGATACAATTCAGCCTCTGTGTTAAATGGAACGGTTACTTTTATCATAAGGGATCCGTCCTTCTCTCTGGACCAGCCACTCTCGATCAGACCCATGACGGATCGTAAGGTAGCCTTTGCATAATGCAGTTTACCGTATACCTCAGGCTTTAGTACGAATTTCTGAAAGCCCGGAGCATCCTCTCGAGGGTTGATACCGCACATATGACGATACATCCATTCCACGATGGAGCCATAGGCATAGTGATTCAAGGAGTTCATGTCCGTTCCGGATATCTTGCCGTTCGGCAGAATGGAATTCCAACGTTCCCAGATCGTCGTTGCACCCATCAACACTTCATACAGCCAACTGGGATAGTCCTCTTGGAAGAAGATCTGATAAGAACTGTCAGAAGCCCCATGATCAGAGAGCGTTCTACAGAGGTAGGGCGTTCCGATGAAACCGGTCTTAAGATGCATATTACTCCTCTTGAGCAAGGCCTGCAGATCCTTCAGTACTCGGTCCTTGACTTCTGCTGGAACCAGATCAAAGTGCAGTGCCACAACATACGCGGTCTGAGTGTGGATGGTGGAACGACCGTTCTTGGAGAAATATTCATCCTGGATCGCCTGCTTTATCTCCT
>JAGFXQ010000117.1 GCA_017861355.1 Bacillota bacterium | reverse complement strand
AATAAATATCGTAATGAGCAGCTGCCACAGGCGGAAGCTCAGGTTGATAAGATATTACAGAACGCACAGACAACAAAGACACAGAGAATCAATGAAGCTTATGCAGAAGTATCCCGTTTTAATGAGATGTATTCGGAATACATAAAATATCCGTTAATCACAAAACAGAGAATGTTCTATGAGACAATGGAGGATGTACTTCCTTCCCTGAAGGTAATTATTGACAGTGGTGACGGTAATGTTCAGAAGCTCCTGCCCCTGGATAGTCTGTTGGAAGGAGGTACAAAGTAATGAAAAAAGTAAAAGGACTCACCGGAATTCTGGTTCTAATATTACTCATAGCCGGAGCAATTACTTTATTCTCCTCCACGATAGTAACTAAGGAGAATGAATATACTTTAGTGAAGAGATTTGGTAAAATTGAACGCGTGAACAGTAGTGCAGGATTAACACTTCGTACTCCCTTTATTGAAACAGTGGATGTATTACCGAAGAATATCCAGTTTTACGATATGCAAGAATCCGATGTAATCACGATGGATAAGAAGACGATGGTTGCGGACAGCTATGTACTATGGAGGATATCAAATCCGATACTGTTCGCTCAGACGCTGAATTCCTCTGTTACTTCCGCCGAAGGAAGACTTGATTCAACTGTATATAATGCAATGAAGAATGTAATCAGTAGTATGTCACAAGCAGATGTCATCAGTGGCCGTGATGGTGAACTGAACAAAGCCTTTATGGATAATATCGGTAACATTATGGAGCAGTACGGTATACAGTTGATCTCCGTGGAGACAAAACATCTGGATCTTCCCAGTGATAATAAGAATGCGGTGTTTGAACGTATGATCTCAGAACGTGCACAGATGGCAGCTACCTTTACGGCACAAGGCGAAGCAGAAGCTCAGAAGATTCGCAATACCACGGATAAAGAAGTTGCAATCAGTATCTCGAATTCGGAAGCAGAGGCTGCACAGATTACAGCAGAGGGCGAATCGGAATACATGAAGATATTATCTCAAGCCTACTCCAGTGAAGCTAAGAGCGACTTCTACACCTTTATTCGTTCCCTGGAGACAGCAAGAGCATCTTTAACCGGCGAGAATAAGACCTTAATTCTCTCGAAGGATTCGCCGATCACACAGATCTTCTATAATGTTAAATAACAAGTAACTATTCAGAACTTCGAGAAATCCGTAGGATTTTGAGTTCGTCAGCGCCAAAAAATGCGTCTTTTAGCATATTTTGTGTGCATCGGTTCACAAGAACCACAGTGAATGAACAGTCACAATAACATTTTTTTGCCTGAAAAGTATCCCTATGAAATATGGATAGCTTTTCAGGCATTTTCTTGTCATAGGATCAGAAAATGAGCATAGAATGATCTGAAGAATAATCTTATGGAGTTTTTATATGATAATTAATCTGGATGAACCAAATTATCATTATGATAGATTTAGGAAAGTGACAGAAGACTTAGCGAAGCAATATGATAGTATTCTAAAATGTGTCACGATTGGTGAGTCCCATGACAATCGTGACATTCTTTTACTCAAACTCGGATTGGGGAAGAAATATATTATATGTTGCGGCGGTGTACATGCCAGGGAGACCATCAATCCGGTCGTTCTGCTTCGGATTGTAGAATACTATGCGGATCTATATATCAACTACCGACAGAAGAGATTGAATCTGAAGAAAAAGCTTACCAGTCCGAATGTACATCTGAAAGAGGAGTATGAGCAGATGCTGTACGATGCCTGTATTTATGAATTGTTGCAGACTTATACGATATTGCTGGTGCCGCTGTTGAATCCGGATGGATATATGATTGCGCAGTATGGCTTCGACTCAATACGTGATCCTAAGCTCAGAGATCTCTGTATTGGTAAGGATTATGATCCGACAGAATGGAAAGAGAATGCCAGAGGGATTGATATCAATCGTAATTTTCCCAGTCAGTTCTGGAGCAAAAAATTTGAGGGGGATTATCCAGCCAGTGAGAACGAGACCAAAGCTTTAATCCGGTTGTTTCAAGAATACCCAAGTTTGGGCTTTCTCGATTTTCATTCCAGGGGGAAATCAATCTACTATTACCGTAATAGAATGCCCGAACACTATAATAAACGACAATTAGATATTGCAAACCGCCTATGTGAGATTACCGGGTATGAGCTGGTACCCCCGGAGGAGGAGATTGATCCGGGAGACACCGGTGGTAATACGGTTCATTATTACTCAGAGTACTTTCATAAGCCTGCACTTACGATTGAGACAGTCGAGGATGAGGCGAATTTTCCCTTGATGGATCAATATCGAAATACGACCTTTAAGGAATTGAAACTACTGATTTCGGAATTTGGCAGTATGCTACTTTTTCGAAGTGATTAGACATATATTCGAAAATTCTGTTTACAAACCATATCGAAAAATGGTATACATAAGTATATGATTTTTGGAATGGAGAATGATTATGTTGGAATTTGATTTAGACAAAATAGATTTGACAAAGGAGCCCGCGATAGAGGAACCCCAGCGTCAATGGTATTATATTGCAAAATGCAGAGAAGCTGTAAAAGCAAAGAGTGAAGAGTATCAAAGACCATTAACTTATTGTATCACTACCTTCGGCTGTCAGATGAACAGCCGCGATTCAGAGAAAATTGCCGGAATTCTGAGGCAGATCGGTTATGTCGAGGTCGAGACAGAGGATGCAGATTTTGTTATCTATAATACCTGTACGGTTAGAGAGAATGCGAATAATCGTGTCTTCGGCAGATTGGGTTATGCGGGAAAACTAAAACAGAAGCATCCGGGCATGATCATTGCACTCTGTGGTTGTATGATGCAGGAGGCAACTGCGGTAGAGAAAATCAAAAGCAGTTATCGCTTTGTAGATATCATCTTCGGTACCCATAATATCTTCAAGCTGGCAGAGCTGCTGATGACCCGTTTAGATTCCAAACGAATGGTAATTGATCTGTGGAAGGATACACAGATGATCGTGGAGAATCTTCCGAATGAACGAAAATATCATTTCAAAGCAGGGGTCAATATCATGTTCGGCTGTAATAATTTCTGCAGTTATTGTATTGTTCCCTATGTAAGAGGAAGAGAACGGAGCCGTAATCCGGAGGATATTCTGGAAGAGATCAGAGGATTGGCAAAGGATGGTGTAGTAGAGATTATGCTCCTTGGCCAAAACGTGAATTCCTATGGCAAGAATCTGGAACAGCCGATGACCTTTGCTTCCTTGCTGCAGGAGATAGAGCGAATCGAAGGGATAGAACGGATTCGATTTATGACCTCCCATCCGAAGGATCTGTCCGATGAATTGATTGATGTAATGAAAAAAAGTACAAAGGTATGTAAGCATATGCATTTGCCGATACAATCCGGAAGTACAAGATTGCTTGGAATTATGAATCGTCATTATACGAAAGAAAGCTATCTGGAATTGGTGGATAAGATTCGATCCGCTGTACCTGATATCTCTTTGACAACAGACATTATCGTCGGCTTCCCGGGTGAGACGGAGGAGGACTTTGAAGAGACACTTGATGTGATACGCAGAGTTGGTTACGATAGTGCTTTCACCTACCTTTATTCCAAGAGAACCGGCACTCCGGCCGCAACTATGGATGGACAGGTTGCAGATGCAGTTGCGAATGAACGCTTCGATCGACTTCTGAAGGAGGTTCAAAAAAATGCAACAAGATCTGCAGGCAGGGAAGAACATACCGTTCAAAAGGTGCTGGTGGAAGAGGTCAGCGAACAGAATGCTGAAGTTTTGACCGGACGCTTAAGTAATAATATTTTAGTACATTTTCATGGGCCGCATGAATTAATCGGTAAAATTGTGGAAGTATATCTTGATGAGAGTAAGGGCTTTTATTATATGGGAAGTCTGATCCAAGATAATGCTTAAAACGAATACATAATTCAAGCTTTGTAATCATTTTTTGTATCATGTATTCAAGTTGGTACCACATGTCTTATTGTTTGATTTTATTGAATAATTAATCAAAAAAAGGGATTAAAAATAATAACTTTCAGATCATATAGTAGATGACATCCATATTTCTTCTATATATTGATACTGTATTTTGTCAGAATAGATAAATTATTCGTGAGTCTACTTGACATATTCGTAAAAACAGTATAAAATTTAAGTGTTGTATATTCATTACAAGTGAATACATGATGAATTGGATAATAAATATTGAATTTTGAACGTATTTACCATGTTTTGTACAATGAAAACTAAATAAGGAGGTGCTCCTGTGCCAGAGACTTTAATAGTAGTAATTGCTATTGCAGTAACCTTGGTGGTAACAGCTATTCTTACCTGGATCATTGCAATTGCCTATCGCAAAAAAGTTTATGAAGCAAAGATTGGCAGTGCAGATGAGAAGGCAAGAGAAATCATAGATGATGCTTTAAAAACAGCTGAAACTAAGAAGCGCGAAGCTTTGCTCGAAGCAAAAGAGGAATCTTTGAAAGCTAAGAATGAATTCGAACGCGAAACTAAGGAACGTAGAGCAGAAATACAACGCTATGAGAAGCGGGTCCTAACTAAAGAAGAAACTTTAGATAGAAAGACCGAAGCACTGGAAAAAAAGGAAGCCAGACTTTCGCAAAAGGAATCCGAGCTTGATAAAACCAAGCAGGAAGTGGAGGAATTCCATGAGAAACAATTGCATGAGCTGGAGAAAATTTCTGGATTAACCTCCGAACAAGCTAAGGAATATCTGATTAAGACTGTTGAAGACGAAGTTAAACATGAAACCGCTCTGCTTATTAAGGATTTAGAAAGCAAAGCAAAAGAAGAAGCAGATAAGAAAGCAAAGGATTATGTAGTTACAGCAATTCAAAGATGTGCTGCAGATCATGTTGCAGAAACAACGATTTCCGTTGTTCAGCTCCCTAACGATGAGATGAAGGGCAGAATCATTGGTAGAGAGGGACGTAATATTCGAACACTTGAGACGATGACCGGGGTTGATTTGATTATCGATGATACACCCGAGGCAGTTATTTTATCAGCATTTGATCCGATTCGTAGAGAGATCGCAAGAATTGCTCTTGAGAAGCTCATTGTGGATGGCAGAATTCATCCTGCAAGAATCGAAGAGATGGTTGAGAAAGCTCAAAAAGAAGTCGAAGTTATGATTAGGGAAGCTGGTGAAGCCGCTACCTTAGAGGTAGGAGTTCATGGAATCCATCCTGAGCTTATCAAGCTTTTGGGCAAGATGAAATTTAGGACAAGTTATGGACAGAATGCATTAAAGCATTCAATTGAAGTAGCTATTTTATCCGGCCTTCTCGCCGGAGAAATCGGTGTTGATGTTAGACTTGCAAAACGTGCCGGATTGTTACATGATATCGGTAAATCGATTGATCATGAGATGGAAGGAACCCACGTACAGATTGGTGTTGACTTATGTAGAAAATACAAAGAGTCCCCTGTGGTTATCAATGCAGTGGAAGCACATCATGGTGATGTAGAATTCTCCTCCTTGATCGCATGTATTGTACAAGCAGCTGATACTATTTCAGCAGCAAGACCCGGTGCAAGGCGTGAAACCTTGGAAACATATACCAACAGATTAAAGCAACTTGAAGATATTACCAATGGCTTTAAAGGGGTAGATAAGTCATTTGCTATCCAGGCAGGCAGGGAAGTCAGAGTAATGGTAGTACCTGAACAAATCAGCGACGCTGATATGGTGCTGTTAGCTCGTGATTTATCTAAAAAAATCGAGAATGAACTTGAATATCCAGGACAGATTAAAGTAAATGTAATCAGAGAATCAAGAGTAACTGATTACGCAAAGTAATTCCTAATATTTTAATAGCTAAAACGAGTAGCAATACTGCGTTTTAGCTATTTTTTTTAAATGTTTCATTCGTTTCTCACAATAAAGTCGAACCAAAAAAACAGTGCAGGCATGCAAAGTTGAATAAATATAAGTGGAAATAATAATAAATATTACTTGAATTAATAATTCGCCATAGATTAATGGATTATTATTTAAAGTATTTCGATAATAATATTAATAAAATAAAGCCAAGGCATGGGTAAACCATAGAAAATTAAGCCGATAGGAAAAGATAAATCAATAAAAAAATGTAATGATTTGCCGATTTAAGCTTAGAAATGCACAAAATGCACAAATATTCCGCGATGTACGGACATATGAAAGCGGTACAAAATACTTTTTTCTTTTTTTGTTATTTTTGTGTTGCATTCTCAAAACATATATATTACAATGATAAAGATTTCAATAGTCGATACTATTAAATATGAATAAAGGACGGTGTGATTTCTATGGCGTTATCATTATCAAAAAAAGCACAGGCAGTAAAGCCTTCCTCTACATTAGCTATAACAGCAAAAGCGAAGGAATTAATGAGCAAGGGAATAGACGTTGTTGGATTTGGAGCAGGTGAGCCTGATTTTGATACCCCGGATAATATCTGTGACGCTGCGATTAAAGCAATCCATGATGGATTTACAAAATATACTCCCGCAGAGGGAACCCTGGAACTTAGAAAGGCAGTATGTGATAAGTTCTTGAATTTCAATAAAATTAGCTATGAGCCGAGTCAAATCGTAGTTAGCAACGGAGGAAAACATTCCTTAACGAATATCTTTGAAGCACTCTGCAATCCGGGAGATGAGGTCATCATTCTCACGCCTTATTGGTTAAGCTATCCGGAGATCGTGAAGCTTGCGGATGGTGTACCGGTATTCGTAAGAGGAGAGAAGTCGAATAATTACAAGGTTACTGCAGCTCAGATTGAAGCAGCCTGCACCGACAGAACCAAAGCACTCATCATGAATTCCCCAAGCAACCCTTCCGGTATGATTTATACCAGAGAAGAATTAGAGGCAATCGCAGAAGTTGCGGTAAGAAAAGACTTCTATGTTGTGTCAGATGAAATGTATGAGAACCTGATCTATGAAGGTGAAGCAGTGAGTATCGCTTCTTTTAATGAAGAGATTTACAAACGTACGATTACCTGTAGTGGTGTGGCTAAGAGCTATTCCATGACCGGTTGGAGAATTGGTTTTACCGGATCACCGAAGGAGGTTGCAAAATTGATGGCCAGTGTTCAAAGTCATCAGACCTCTAATCCGAATTCCATCGCACAAAAAGCGGCTTTGGAAGCAATTACCGGTCCTCAGGATTCAGTGACTAAGATGCATGCAGAGTTCAAGAAGAGACGTGACTTTATGTTTGACAGAATTACAAGCATTAAGAACATCTCTGCTTTAAAGCCACAGGGTGCTTTCTATATGTTTGTAGATATCAGCAAGCTTCTGGACAAAGAATATAATGGTGAGAAGATCAGTGATGTGGATAAGCTGGCGAAGATCCTGATTGAGGATTACAATGTTGCTGTTATCCCTTGTGCAGACTTTGGCTTTGCAGATCATATCCGTTTGTCCTATGCTATCTCCATGGAACAGATAAAGAAGGGCTTAGACAGAATTGAAACACTGGTAGAAAAATTAGGTGACTAACAAATTTAATAAGTCCCATATCACATACAACTTATGAATTTAAGGAAAAAGGTAGTGTTTTTACAAATATTTGTTAAAACACTACCTATCTTTCTATATTTATGTTAGAATACATTTAAACTATTATGTAAATCTTTATGGGAAAGAAGGATAAAAAACATGGCATTATTCGGATTTATCGGTGCAGGTAACATGGGATTTCCTTTGATTAAGGCTGCAGGCGCAACCTTTGGTAGCGAGGAAGTTGTATTTACGGATGTATCTGCTGACCGTTGCATTTATGTAAGTAATGAGACCGGTGTTCCTCATCTTGAGGATAATAACAGTGTGGTGAAGCAGTGTAAGTATTTGGTCTTGGCTGTAAAACCACAGTATTTCTCTCAGGTTTTGAAACAAATTAAGAAACAGATAACAGAGGAAATGATCATTATATCAATCGCAGCGGGCATAACGATTGATACTATTAAGGACGAATTATTTGATAATACGAGAATCGTCAGAGCTATGCCAAATACCCCGGCCATGGTGAATAAGGGTATGACTGGGATATGCTATTCCAGAGATGATTTTAGCGAAGAAGAGAAGAAGGTAATCGACCGTTTCTTCAGCTCTTATGGTAAATATGAAGTATTTGAGGAAAAGCTGATGAATGCTGTGGTTTGTGCAAACGGTAGTTCACCGGCCTATGTATATATGTTTATCGAAGCTCTGGCAGACAGTGTAGTTGCTTATGGAATTCCCAGAGATAAAGCATATACTCTTGCAGCACAGACCGTTCTGGGTGCTGCATCTATGGTACTGGAGACCGGAGAGCATCCGGGTAAATTAAAGGATAATGTATGTTCTCCCGGCGGGACCACCATTGCAGCAGTGAAAGCCTTAGAGGAACATGGTCTGCGCAATGCCATCATGAAAGCAACGGATGCCTGTTACGCGAAAGCAGTCGAACTTAGTATTAAGAAATGATGGATATCACTACCTGGATAAGCTCCATCATAGAATTAGAGGAAAGGTACATGCAGTTTTCTTACTGCAGGAAGGGTAACAAGAGATGAGTCAATATAAGAGACTGAAGCGAGATCTGGTCCATAAAGGAAGAATTATTGATTATTACAACGATACAATAGAAGTTAACGGTGAAAAGACAACTATTTTTGATTTCATTCATCACAATGGTGCCTCTGCGATGGTTCCGGTAGATGATGAGGGAAAGATTATCATGGTTCGTCAATATCGTAATGCGATTGACAGCTATACCTTGGAGATTCCGGCAGGAGGTTTGAATCCCGGAGAGGATAATAAAACCTGTGCAGTTCGAGAATGTGAAGAAGAGACCGGTTATAAAGCAGGAGAGGTTCATCATCTGATTGATGTATATACGACAGTAGCGTTCAGTAATGAAAAGATTGCAATCTATTATACGACAGGACTGACACCTACGGAACAGAATCTCGATGAGGATGAATATGTTACGGTGGAGCGTCATTCGGTCGAAGATCTGACAAAGATGATTCTGGATGGTAAGATCACAGATGCTAAGACTTGTGCTGCAATTCTTGCTTACCGCGCTAAGATAGGTCAATAATTTCTGCCTACAGAAGAGCGGGATTCAGATGCTTGTTCTATTTTGCCTGTTCCTTCATATCTATGTAATATACTTTATGATGGTAGGCAAGAAAATGAAAATGTTTAAATTACAGCTCAATCGCCCTAATGTGATACAGCTTTCTGTGATTCTTCTGATTATCGGATTGTTTCTTGGAATACTATGTGCCAACGTATTTCAGGATCATTTTACAAAACGACTTCAGGTCTATGAAGATAACGTGTTTACAGAAATAGCGGGTAGCGAGATTAATCATGCGGGACTTTTTCGCTATGTATTAGGGAATAATTTTAGTGATTTTGTTATGTTTTGGTTGTTAAGTATCACCATCCTGGGCATTCCATACATGGCTTTAAAGATTACTTCCTTTGGTTTCTTTTCCGGGTTTTTTATCTCAGCAG
>JAGFXQ010000116.1 GCA_017861355.1 Bacillota bacterium | reverse complement strand
GGAGCATTTCACGGACCGTATTGTCGATATCTCCGTAGATGACGAAGAGCAGGACGCGGATCGTATGGAACCAATGGCAACCAAGATATTGAACCGACTGATTCGATTCTCCTGGCTGAAGAGTGTAGAGGACTACAGCTCCTTTAAGACGAATATCATTATTCCGGATTACTCCTCGACGATGATAGAAGCGATCATGAGAGTGAACAGCTCTGATTCGTCAGATCAGGATTTGTACATACAGAATGTTTATGCCGATGAAAGTGAACAGCTCTGATTCGTCAGATCAGGATTTGTACATACAGAATGTTTATGCCGGTATTTATTCCTTTTATCATGATAACAATGCGGGTCTGGAACTTCTGCGGGCAGCGCTGATTAATACGACCAGACTGAACCGCTCACTTCAGGATATGCTTCATAATATGGATCAGTTCTTTGGAGCACTGCTCGAGAAAGACAACTATGAGGATTTGCTTCTGGAGCATCTCAACGGTTATGTTGAGACCATAGTGAATCGTAAGTACCGTTTGCTTAAGACCAGTGATAATTTCTATATCTATAAAAGCGACATTAAGAAGCTGCTTCGCACCATTAGTGAAGACGAGGATCGACTGAAGCTGCTGAAGCATAAGCTGATGGCGGAAGGTAAGAAGGAAGAGGACATCGAAGAAGAATTTGCCAAGACGATTGATGAGATAGAACGTGGTATTATTAATATGGAGAAACGTATCGCCCATATTGATACGGAGCACAGTAAGTATATTAAGGCTACCGTAAGCCGCTTGGAATATCTCTTAAGCAGTGATGACAGTATGCAGGGAAATGTTATAGCATTGCTTAATCTGATGTCCGGGAACAGAGGAAATCAGCTCTATCCCCAGGTGGCAGCCTCGATATTAGTGAACGATCATACCGTGATTACGAATGATTCCTTCTATAAGAAGAGAGGGAAGAGAAAGCAATTTGAGGATAGTGTAGAAGTAGAAATAGAGACGGAGCAAGAACTGACCAAGGAAGATATTCTGCGCATTAACCAGAATAAGCATCGATTCAACAATTCTCAGATCGAAGCATTTATTCTGGACCGTATGATAGATGGAAGTTACCTTACAAAAGAGCATATGATTCAGAACGATGAGGAATTCGAGCTGTTAGTATTGGCTTATGATTATAGCCTCCGAAGAACCAGTCCATTCCATGTGGTACCCGGTGACCGAGAAATGATAACAAGCGGACGATACACTTATCCGGATATCATCTTTGAAAGAAACAGCAGTAAAGCAGAATCCACTTAGAGGAAGAGCAGGCTGCTAACATCGAAGTAAGTGGTAAACAAGAAATGTATTTAATACTTAATATAACGTATGAAATCGGTTCAACTGGAGGGTAGCCTTCAGCGATGCCGAGGAAGAAAGGATACTTATGTTCCCTTATTATAATGAACTCCTGGATGAAGAAAAGGATGAGCTTAGAGAAGCAATCCGAACTCTGTATCACCAGACATTTATTCTGGAACGCAGATATGATAAAAAGACCGAACGCTATCTGCCGAATCGGATGTACCGGACCTGTGAGAGGCATCTTGACTTCCTGAAGGAGTATTTTAAGATTGCTGATATTGATCTGATCGAAAATAGGCAATATGGTATCATGCAGATTGTAACACAGAACCTTCAAGGAGATAAGCTGAGCAGACTGACGACGATTTTTCTGCTTCTACTTAAGCTGATCTTTGATGAGCAGATGAATACTGCCAGCAGCTCCATTCATGTATATACCTCTTTGAATGAAGTATATGACAAGATTCAATTGTTTCGCTTATGGAATAGCAGGTCGATCTCACCGACCGAGCTGAAGAAGACCATCGCTGCGCTTAAAAAATATCAGGTGATTGAGATCACGGAGGAGATGGGCGAATTAGATGGGGATACCAAGTTTATCATCTATCCGACGATTAATCTATTATTAGACAGTCAGTCCATTGGGGCGATTATTGAACAGTATCAGGAGGAAGGGGAGGTATTCGAGGATGGACAGATATCAAGCGCTTTCGAAGATGTGTCTGAATAACTGGCACTATATCAATGAGAAGGTACTTTCCTTTCATGATGAGATCAATTTCTTTACCGGACATTCCGGAAGTGGAAAATCTACTGTTTTAGATGCATTACAGATTGTATTATACGCGGACAGTAACGGACGCGGCTTTTTCAATAAGGCAGCGAAAGAAGACTCGGATCGTACCCTGATCGAATATCTTCGCGGTATGAAGGTGGTTCAGGAGAACAATGAGATTAGCTACCTACGGAACAAGAATTTCTCGACTACCATCGTGCTGGAACTATGTGATACTGAGACAGGAAAGAGCCAGTGTGTGGGAGTAATCTTTGATGTAGATGTCAGTGTAAATGATGTCAGTCGATTGTTCTTCCGACATACGGGAAGTTTACTGCCGAATCACTACCGGGATGGGGAGAAGGTATATTCCATCAACGAGTTGAAGGAGTACATAGAAAGCAATTTTTCTAAAGAGGATTATTATTTCAGCCGGACGAATGAGAAGTTCCGTAACGAATTATATACCAATTTCTTTGGTGGCCTGCATCCGAAGCATTTTCCTGCACTATTTAAGAAAGCGATTCCATTCAAAATGGATATGAAGCTTGAGGATTTCGTTAAGAATTACATCTGCACCGAAAATGATATTCATATGGAGGATATGCAGGACAGTGTTGCCCAGTACACCAGATTGAAGAGAAGACTTGAGGATACGAAGAGTGAAATTACACTGCTGGAGGACATCAGCCGGCAATATGGACGTTATGAGTCCTATTCCACTCAGATATCACAACTTCAGTATAATATGGACAAGCTGGAGATCCAGGCAGTGGAGAGTAAGCTCGAGAAGCTTGCACTGCAACAGACACAGTATCAGTCAGACATCGAGGTGTTAAGTAAAGCCGCAGGAGAATTGGAGCAGGAGCTAAAGAAGCTTCAGGAACAAAGAGATGAAGTAACCTATGCGATCCAGAATTGTGGCTATGAACATCTGGAATCTGAGCGGAACAGCTTAGATCAGATGCTGGAGCTGCTATATCGAAGCAAAGCCTCCTACGATAAGATGATTATTGGCTTAAAGCAATGGTTGGCTTACGAAGATCTTGATCTGACAGCAAGGACCGGTATCGAGCATATGACATGCTATACGACATCCTCCGATGAGATAGAAGAGGTGAAGGCTTCTATCGCTGGAATCCGCAATGGGTTGGAGATGAGGAAGGCAGAGCTGGTAGGTAAATCGGGCGAGCTGAACTATAAGCTGAGTGATCTCACAAAGCAGATGAATATCCTTAAGGGTGGTCAGAAAGCATATCCGTCTTATGTTCTCGAGGTGAAGGACTATATAACAAGAGAGCTGGAACGAATCTATGAAGTACCGGTGAAGGTTGATATTCTGGCCGATGTAATTGAGATACGGGATGAAGTGTGGAGAAACGCAGTTGAGGGCTATATGGGTAATAATAAGCTTAATCTCCTTATAGCACCGGAATATGCGAAGCAGGCATTAGAACTTTATCACTGTCTGGATTCAAAGAAATATTATAAGGTTGCAGTGATTGATACGGAGAAGGTGTTAAAAGATATCAAATCCATTGCTCACCATTCTCTGGCGGAGGAGATCGATACCGACCGGGATTATATTCAGGCTTATATTGGCTATCTGATGGGTTCCGTAATCAAGTGCAGCTCCATAGAGGAGCTTCGTCAGAATCGAAGTGGTATTACACCGGATTGCGTGCTGTATCATGGATACAAAATGCAGCATATCAACCCGCGCAATTATACAGAAGAAGCATACATCGGACGAAGTGCAGTCGAACGTCGCTTGAGACTTCTGGAGCAGGACTTAATAGAGCTGAAGGAACAGAAGGAGCCTCTGGACCGGGAGCTTCACCGTCTGGAAGAGGTTCTGGCTTACGAAGCATTGCAACAGGATTCGGACTTCTATGCAAGAAAGCTGCAGGAGATGACACAGATCCAGGAGAAGGAACTTTTGAGGGATGAACTTCAATCAAGGATTGAAGAACTGAAAAAGCTTAATGTAGATGAATGGAAGGCGAAGAAGTTATTCATTGAGCAGGTAATCGATGCAAAGAGCAAGCAAAAGGAAAAATCAAACGTTGCACTTCTGGCGAAAGAGAATAGTATCCATGATTTTGGTGAGGAGCGGATCACTCTCAGTGAAGAGCTGTTAGAGAAGCAGAAACACTACCAGTTTGATGCACAGCAGGAAGAGGGCTTTCAGACATTTATCCAGACTCAGGAGAATAAGAATACGGACAAACTTCGAGGTGACCTTCAGTCTCAGAAGCAGCTGCTTGAAAGGCAGTTGGAGGAGGAGTTCCTGAAGGTTCTTAAGAAAAGGGAGCAGTATCATGCGGTTTATGCATACCGTGGTTTCTCTCTGACAGGTAAAGATAATAAGGAATATGACCAACTGCTGGAGGGCTTGCAGAGTGATAAACTGAATGATTTCACCAAGCAGGCGAATGAACAGGCAGTACAGGCGATTTATCATTTTAAGACAGACTTCATCTATAAGATTCGTGATGCAATCAAAGAGGTAATGCAGCAGAAGGAGGATCTGAACCGGATTCTTGCACAGATGGATTTTGGTAAGGACAAATACCGATTCATTATCACGAAGAATCGTAGTGAGGATGGTAAATTCTATGATATGTTCATGGATGAGAACCTGGAGATTAACCCTCATCAGCTGACCGGAAACACCAGCCAGCAGATGGATATGTTCAGTATGCAGCATGAGAAGGATTATAGTGATCTGATCAATGAGCTGATTGAATTATTTATGCCTCCGCAAAACAGTGATACCAAGACCTTAGAGGAAGCTAGAATGAATATGGAGAAATATGCGGATTACCGTACTTATCTCTCATTTGATATGGAACAGCTGGTGGAGGGAATGCCTCCGATGAGACTAAGCCGAATGCTCTCGAAGAACTCAGGCGGCGAGGGACAGAACCCCTTATATGTGGCATTGCTTGCAAGTTTTGCACAGGTATACCGTATTAATCAGAAGTCGATGATCCGCAGGAGACCGACTCCGAGACTGGTAGTCCTGGATGAGGCTTTCTCGAAAATGGATGCGGAGAAGGTTGGTAGCTGTATCGGACTGATTCGTAAGCTTGGTTTTCAGGCGATCATCAGTGCCACCAACGATAAGATCCAGAACTATGTAGATAACGTGGATAAGACCTTTGTCTTCGCTAATCCGAACAAAAATCGTATCTCTGTCCAGGAGTTTGAGAAGCGGGAATTCATTGAATTATTGAATGCTCAGGAAGAAGAAATAATGTAATCGAAGAAAAGTATATAAATGTAATGCTCCTGCTTATGCAAAGGCTGCTACCAAGACAGGTAGCAGCCATTTTTAACCTCTTTGCCAGAAAATGGAAATTAATGTTATAAAAAATGAAAAATTGTGCATATATAGCATTTATTAGCTGTGCTAATATTTTATATAAATTACACAAATAAGTAATTCATTTTTTGAATCTTTTGTGCTATAATATGATTCAAGATTAATTTTAGATCAAATGATCTAAGTTAAAGAGTAAAAAGTATGAAATTACTATAGTTTTTCAATATAAAAGGAGGTTGCCAAAATGACAGTCGGTCAAAGTGTTCCGCGTGTAGATGCTTTGGACAAAGTAATTGGTAGAGCGAAATATACCGATGATCTTTGTGATAAGAATGCATATATAGCGAAGATTTTACATTCGACAATTGCAAATGGTATTGTAAAGTCAATTGATGTATCAGAGGCAGTGAAAATACCGGGGGTTGTGAAAATCATAACCTGTTTTGATGTACCTAAATTCTATTTCCCTACCGCAGGACATCCATGGTCTACGGATCCTGCTCATCAGGATGTGCAAGACAGACTATTGCTTACAGACAGAATACGCTTTTATGGTGATGATGTGGCAGCAGTAATTGCTGAGACAGAAGTAGCCGCAAAACAGGCAGTAGAAGCAATTAAAGTAGAATATGAAGAATATCCCTTTGTTCTCGATGCGCAGGAGGCAATGAAACCGGAAGCCCCTCAATTGCATGAAGCATATCCCAATAATATCCTTGGACATAGTGCTATCCGAAGAGGTAATTATGAAGAAGCAATTAAGGAACCGGGATTGATCAAATTCGAGGCTTGGTATGAGACTCCGACCGTTCAACACTGTCATATTGAAAATCATATTTGCTATGCAAGCATGGAAGGTAACCGTATTACAGTGGTATCATCCACACAAATTCCCCATATCATCCGTCGTATTGTAGGTCAGGCCTTGGGTATTCCCTGGGGAGATGTCCGAATTATAAAACCTTATATCGGGGGTGGCTTTGGAAACAAGCAGGATTCACTATATGAACCGCTCTGTGCATATCTTACAACACAGGTGGGAGGACGTCCTGTCAAGATAGATGTTACAAGAGAAGAGACCTTTGTATGTAATCGAGTGCGTCATGCAATCCGCAGCCATATCATCAGTTGGGTTCGTCCGGATGGTTCCTTCGCAGCGAGAAAGCTGGAATGCTTCTCGAATCAGGGTGCTTATGCTTCTCACGGACATGGCATTGCTGCGAAGGGAATGAATGCTTTCCCTCAATTATATCCTGTTGATAATGTGGAATGTGATTCCTATACTGTATTTACAAACCGCCCGGTAGCCGGTGCGATGCGTGGCTATGGAATACCTCAGGCGATGTTCGCGGTAGAATCACAGACAGATGATATTGCAATTGCTTTAGGAATTGACCCGGTAGAGTATCGTCGTAAGAACGTGATGCCGGTAGGATATGTAGATGGATTCTCAAAGAATGAAAACTACTTCGATAGCTTTAACCAGTGTTTGGATAAAGGCGAGAAGTACTTAGATTTTAACCGAAAATTCAAAGAATATCAGAATCAGACCGGACCGATACGTAAAGGTGTTGGCTGTTCCGTGTTCTGGTATAACACTGCTGTATGGCCGATCAGCTTAGAGACCTCTGCTTGCCGCATGATATTGAATCAGGATGGCTCGATTCAAGTTCAACTTGCTGAGACAGAGATAGGACAGGGAGCGGATACTGCCTTTGCTCAGATGACCGCAGATGCTTTGGGAATACCATTTAATAAAGTTCATGTGATTTCCGCCCAAGATACCGATATCACCCCCTTCGGACTCAGTGCTTTTGCATCCAGACAGACCTATGTCGGTGGATTTGCAATCAAGCAGACAGCACTTCTTCTCAAAGAACGCATCTTAAAATATGCTAATGAATTGACTAGAATGCCTGCTTTTGAACTGGACCTTGTCGAGGGTCAGATCATTCGTAAGGGTGATGGTAGAGTAATGATCTCCTTAGCGGATCTTGCTTTGGAAGCATTATACAGCCTTAGTCATGCGGAGCATATGACCTCCGAGAGTACGTATCAGATTAAGAGTAATGCATATTCCTTTGGCTGCTGCTTCGCAGAAGTGGAAGTTGATATACCGTTATGCAAAGTGAAGTTACTCGATATTATTAATGTTCACGATGCAGGAATGTTAATCAATCCGGCCTTAGCAGAGGCACAGGTTCATGGCGGTATGAGTATGGGTATCGGTTATGCCTTATCCGAACAGCTGCTCTTTGATCCGAAGACAGGCAAAACCTTAAATGACAATTTGCTTGATTATAAATTATCCACCTTTATGGATCATCCTCATCTGGAAGCTCAGTTTGTAGAGAATTATGAACCGACCAGTGCGTTTGGAACCAAATCCTTAGGCGAGCCTCCGGTATGCCCGGTCGCACCTGCAATCCGTAACGCGATACTAAATGCAACGGGTGTTGCTATTAATAACATCCCTATGACACCCCATATCCTCTTTGATCGTTTCAAAGAGGAAGGGTTAATATAGGAAGGGGGAATCGGCAATGTATGATATCAAGGAATTATTTGAAGCGACCAGTGTTCAGAATGCAGTAGAACTTCGATTGGCTCATCCGCAGGCGTTAATCCTGGCCGGAGGAAGCGACATATTGATTCAAATGCGTGAGGGAAAGCTTGCAGGCAGAGAGCTAATCAGTATTTATATGCTGGATGAGCTGCGGGGAGTTACCTTAGAGGAAGACGGCACCATTCGCATCGGATCACTGACCAGCTTTACCCATGTGACACAGAATCCGATTATTCAGAAGTATATTAATGTTCTTGGCGAAGCAGTTGATATGATTGGCGGACCTCAGATCAGAAATATCGGTACGATCGGTGGCAATACCTGTAACGGTGTAACCTCCGCTGATTCGGCCTCCACCTTATTTGCCTGGGATGCGATGATTGAGCTTACCGGCGAGGAAGGAGCACGTCGTATTCCGATTAAGGACTTCTATCTCAAGGCTGGTGTGGTTGATATTCGTCCGGATGAGCTTCAGACAGCAATTCTGATTCCAAAGGAGAGCTATGAAGGTTATAATGGACATTATATTAAATACGCTATGAGAAATGCGATGGATATCGCTACTTCTGGATGCTCGGTGAATGTGAAGCTGTCCGAGGATAAGAAGACAATAGAGAATGTTCGAATTGCTTACGGTGTTCAAGGCCCAACGCCCTTACGTGCAGTAAATGCAGAAAGAATCGGATGTAATCTGAAGATTAGTGCAGAGCTGCTGACACAGATCAGTGAAGGCGTTCTGGAGGACATTAAGCCTCGTGACAGTTGGCGCGCTTCTAAGGCACTTCGTCAGCATATCGCAGTAGAGATGGCACACCGTGGTCTGGTAGAAGCCATCAAGCTTGCAGGAGGTGAAGTATAATGGCACAATATAAATTATTAAAGTGTACAATCAACGGAAAAGAAATCGAGACTATGGTAGATGTTCGTGCTTCCCTTACGGATCTCCTTCGTGATGACTTTCGCCTTACTTCTGTGAAGAAGGGCTGCGAGGTAGGTGAATGTGGAGCCTGCAACGTCGTGATAGACGGCGAATGCTTTAATTCCTGTATCTATCTGGCAATCTGGGCAGAAGGTAAGAATATTAAGACTCTGGAGAGCTTGCTTGGACCGAACGGCGAATTGGCTGATATTCAACAGGCATTTATCGATGAAGCAGCAGTTCAATGCGGCTTCTGTACTCCGGGCTTTATCATGACTGCAGTTCAGTTACTGGAAACCGGCAAAGAATATACTCGCGAAGAGCTGCGTAAGCAGCTGTCAGGAAACCTGTGCCGCTGTACCGGCTATGAGAACATCCTGAACGCCGTAGAGAAGACCATGCTCCGCCGCTTAGGAAAACTATAAAAAGAACTTAGCAACGAGCAGAAGCAATCATTACCAAGGGTGACTTACCATCTTTCGAACCTAGGTTACCATTCCATTGATGCTATTTATTAGCTCCTATCTCTATTTCACGAACCTAGGTTACCATCAGTCCAATTCAATAAAATTATTCGTCTGACAGCATCATCATGAACTACGGAGCGGGCTGTTGAGACCTGAAGTATAACAAAAGAAGCGTGCTATGCTTCCCATAATGCACTGTTTGACGAACACCCCACGGTTATGTATGCCAAACCAGCGAACATTCATGTTCGATGGTTTGGCATACATAACCGTGGGGTGTCCGTCAACCTGTGTGTGAGGGAAGCGTAGCACGTTTCTTTTGTTATTATAGATACTAATCCAGCCCGCATGCTTTTATGATCATTTCCATAATTTACATTGGCTAATATGGTAACCTTAAGTTATTCTTCAC
>JAGFXQ010000013.1 GCA_017861355.1 Bacillota bacterium | reverse complement strand
TTGCAGCACCCATTGATTCTCCATGGGTGATAATCTCGCAATCCGTTCCATAACGATCCATACACCAATCCACAATCCTTTTCAAATCATATCTCTCATAGTAGCCCATCGAGGTGTGCGCTTTCCCACTATATCCGTGGTTGCGGTGGTCATAGATAATGATCTGGTATCCCAATCGAAAGAACATCGTCGCATATTTGATTCCGCTATACTTCGCATATCCGAGACCATGACACAGAATTGCTATCTTTTTCTTGTTTTCGCTTTTTTCTTTCGCGATACTATCCCTGCCATCGAGTCTCTCGCAAGACAGGAGGTATCCATAGTTGGATTTTAAAGTAAAAATTTCCTTATCCCAAGAATAATATTCTTCCGAATTCACTTTGTTACACCGAACCTCTCGCTGATAGCCTTTCCCATAAGGAAGCATTCTCGGTTTCACAATCAAATTCGATAAGCACCAAAGCCACTCTATCATCCATATTCCAACAATTATTATCATGTCAACCTCCCATATCCTGATCATTTCAGATACCTATTTCAATTCATATTCTCCAATTATCTTCACATTATTCTCCATCGATAATCTGTTATCTAATAGAAATTATCATACGTCTGACACTTTCCATTCGGTAACATAAGTCTTACCTGATCACAGATTGCGAAACAGCTCCTTCCGATTATACAAAAAGTCCTTTATAAATAACTTTGGCCATTGCGGGTCTGTTATTTATAAAGGACCTTTTATAGAATCAATCCGGATCAGCATCTCTCCTTTGGTAGGAAGCCATCGAAAATGAACAGCTTGTAGTACTTCCTGCAATCTTGAAGCTGCTCCTGTGATTGTATCGTCCAAGCTACCGGCATGGTATGATAGAGTTTCCGGCAAAGTGTAAAGGACAGGGCATTCTTATATACATGATGAAATGCGATAAAGTCCGGTTTCGTAAGGAAATTTGTTAACAAATGTTTTAGTAAAAAGTATTGTAAAGGGTCACCATCCGTCATCTCCCTCTTAAAGTCGGTTGACAACTGTCCGCGGATTACCTTCGGGGCATATCTTCGGTACCACATGAGGCCAAAGGGATTGAAGGATTCGATGACATAAAATCCAGAATAGCCCTTTAACAGTTCATTCACGATAGTACAAATCTTATCTGCTTTCCATACAATCTTCAACTCAACGATTAGCGGAACCTTACCATTGACTAACTCCAGTACCTCCTTCAGGGTTGGTATCTTCTCAACGGATTCAAACAGATGATATTCCTGAAGCTCTTCATAGGTAAGCGATGATACCTTCTTATCCGTACCGCAGGATCGCATCAGATTATAATCATGAAGTATGACTGGAATCAGATCCTTGGTAAGTTGGACATCCAATTCAATTCCAAAGCCATTTTCCACGGCCAGAGCAAATGCTTTCAGAGAATTCTCCGGTGCATCGGATGTATTATCATGAATTCCGCGATGGGCATAGAGCCACCCCTCCATACAATGAATATTTTTATTATGTCTGAGTTTCGGCATGATTGCTAATAGATATAATGCTATTAATATAAGTATAAATGTAATGATTTCAAGTAACATTTCCGCCTCCAAGCTTTAATCCGGTGTATCAAAGTTCTCAATAAGATCTTTCTTTCTCATAGGTCTGGAATCGCCATGCATTACAAATATCATAGTACATAACGAGGCAATTGAGAATACAACTGCATAAGGGAACAAGGTCCGATACGATACATATTCCAGCAACGCACCGGATACAATCGGTGTAAGAATCTGAGCCGACATCGAGAAGGTATAATAAAGTCCCGTATATTTACCAATATCCGAACCCTTACACATTTCCACAACCATCGGGTAGGAGTTTACATTAATGGCTGCCCAGCCAATACCGGTAAACGCAAATACCACATTAATCCAGGAGGAATATTCCGTGAATAATGCCCCACAGAAATAAGAGGCGGTCATCATAAGGATACCTGCAATGATCGTTTTCTTTCTGCCAAAGAGACTGGCGATGATACCGATCGGTATATAGCTTACAATTGCAGCTATGGTTGCGATCAGTAAGGAATCCGCGAATCCGCCTTCTCCCAGGTGCCATACTTGCTCTACATATCTGGAATAAGCGGTCGTAATTGCATTATATGCAGTAAACCATAAGAAGATGGAAGCTAGCAACAATATAAAGCTTCGTCTTACCTCTGCCGGCATCTTTTCATCTTCATCTACGGAGGTTGAACCGGTGATGTCTTTATTCGGCTGATTACTATGTACTGCTCCTGCTTCCAGATCGATGGTAGCCGTAAGCTTCTTCTCACGTACTGTTATCAGCAGAAAAATAACCGCAACCACCATAATCGCCGATACGGATAAAAATACCGCCTGATAATCAGTGCCTTTTTTCACTAACAGCTTAATCATAACCAAGGTATATACTCCACCGACTGCGCCCATCAGGTTAATGACAGCATTTGCTTTGCTTCGAAGAGGTTTCGGTGTCAGATCGGGCATTAAGGCAACTGCCGGTGATCGGTAGGAACCCATCGCGATTAATACAATCCCTAAGAATACCAGGAATAAGATCATACTCGCTGCTTTCGTTGCTATCGGGATAAAGGTCATGGATATCACCGCTACTAGGGTTCCTCCAACAATAAACGGTGTTCTTTTGCCAAGCGGTGTATCAACCTTATCCGAAAAGGATCCAAACAGTGGCAACAGGAACAATGCAAGGACATTATCCAATGCCATCAATACACCCGTTACTGTCTCACCCAGATGAAAGGTATTTTTTAACATCAATGGAATAATGTTGTCGTACAGTTGCCAAAAGCAACAGATTGACATGAATGCTAGCCCCACAAAGAAAGTCCGCTTATAGTTTAGTTTCATACTTCCTCCTTCTGCCCACTTGCGCAGGCAACCCCATCATTATTTTTGATTCATAAAAGTATATACTCCTATTCCCACTGCAATCGTCAGATTCAGGGAATCAACATCCGGCGACTGTGGAATAAAGATACTGGTTCCCACCTTGAGAAAGGAATCATCAAGGCCTGTTGCTTCATTTCCAAAAACCAGAGAGAATAGCTCGGTTTTCGGACAGTCCTTCAGGGTCAGTGTATTCTCACCATTCAGCATAAAAGTAAAAATATCATGTCTTCCAAATTCTCTGCGATAATCATCGAAGCATTCATAATGGCAGAAGTTCAGCCGAAACAGTGCCCCCATCGAGGAACGAACTGTTTTGGGATGATAGATGTCTGCTCCGGGTAAAATGATGGCAATATCATAGATACCAAAGCCAACTGCGGTTCGCAGGATTGTACCCAAGTTTCCCATATTACTTGGATTCACCAGCACGATATGCGGTCGGTCAGCCGAAAGCTTACAATTATATTTTTCAAAGATACCTGCCACATAGCAGTTCTCCTTATCACTGATCTTTGCAATTAATTTATTATTAAATTCTACGGCAACATTATTTTCCTCACAAAGTCTTCGTAGATTGTCCTGGTCCGTAAAACTGGTATCCACCAGAACTTTTCGTACTCGGTCCGGTCTGGTCTTTATCATCTCATAGGTCGGGAATGCTCCTAAGGTATAGGAATAATCCGCATCCTTTTTATATGGTTTAATTTGATTCTGTTCAACATTATGATTCGATATATTCTCATTCCTCACTTAATCGTCCTCCATATAACATAGCAAATCTAAATTCATGCTTTTCATTCATCACAATTGTATCATAGATGTAATTCCCTATGAAATAAAAAGGTCGTATCATATTGAAGTACGATACGACCTTAACTTAATTATACTTAATACAATGTATGAAATCAAATAATTTCCGTCAATTTACAAACATTTTTATTACAGTTCAGCCTTCAATGACTAACGCATACGACTAGGAATGAAGTGCTCCCATGGTGAGTATTAGCACTGTAACACATTTTAAATTCGATTGAAGTATCTGATTAATTCCCCATAAATACCATTGCTAGCATGCCAGGGCCGGTATGAGTTCCGATGACCGGACCAATCTTGGAAATAATCACATCCTTCACCTTATACTTGTTACGTATCAGATTCTCTAATTCCTGTGCCTGAGTAAGATCGTCCCCATGCCCGATAATGATCGTTTGTTCAGTCAGATCAACACTTTCTTCCTCCAGCTTAGCGATCATAAAATCAAGCTCAGCACGGCTTCCGCGGATCTTTGTCACTACCGCCAGCTTTCCTGCTGCATCGGTACTAAGTACCGGACGAATCTTGAGCGCAGTACCAACCATAGCTTCAATGGAACTAATCCTTCCGCCGCGTTTTAAGAAGAACAGATCCTTTACCGTAAACCAATGGCGGGAACGTAGTTTATTCGCTTCCACCCAGTCTCTCAGCTGTTCAAGACCCATCCCCTGTCTCTTCTGTATAGCTGCATGAAGGACCAATAATCCTTCACCAACGGAGGCACACAATGAATCGACACCATAGATCTTCTTCTCCGGATAATCCTGTGCCAAGTCACGGATCACCATCTGAGAAGTATTATATGTACCGCTCAGCCCGGAAGAAAAGGATATGTATAGTATGTCCTTCCCCTCATTTAGGAGCTCTTCAAAATAATCCATGAAAATAGCGGGTGTAATCTGGGTAGTATGGGAAGTCGCACCGTTTTTCAACTTCTGGTAGAAATCCTCAATGGACAATTCTCTTTCATCCGGATAATGATTATATTCTATGTTCTCTATATTCACTCCCATAGGAATTATTCTGATATCATACTCTTCTATTACATGTACCGGTAAGTCCAGTGTTGCATCGCTCACGATTACATAATCGCTCATCTTGTAAGCTCCTTTTCCTATCATTTTTACTCTAGCCTATTTTACTACTACTATTCCACGGGTGCAAGCTTCAAACGATGGTATTAAAGTATATTTTAAGAAAACTGATCGATTTACCTGTAAAGAACAAGATTAGCAATATACATTACAAGTGGAATAGTCAGCAGTGAAGATATTGTTGATACCGCAAATATCTCAGAAGCGTATAGATAGTTCTTCTCATATCGTATGGCAAACAAACTTATAGTCACAGCGGAAGGACAGGCTGCAGCAAGTACCGACGTTAATAGTACCACATTTGGCAGGTTGAATAGTCGGAAGAGGAATAGCATTGCGATAGGTACGAACAGAAGCTTCAAAAAGGATAGGTAATAGATCCGGAATTTGAGAAAAAGCTTCTTTAAATCCGTTTGTGCGATAGTTATACCGGACACCAACATCGCCAATGGTGTATTCATGTTGCCAAGATAGGTCAGGGTATCACTTAAGGTTTCAGGCAATGTAATTCTGGTTACAAACAGAAGAAAGCCAACCACCGTGGCAATTACGGAGGGCGATAATAATGCTTTTGTCATGGACTTGGTATCTGTTTTACCGGTCATGATAATGACACCATGGGTCCATACTAATAGGTTAAAGATTGTCATATATGCTGTGATATAGAATACCCCTTCACTTCCGAAGAGACCACCGGCCATAGGAATTCCAATAAAGCCGCAATTTGAATAAATGACTGCAAACCGTTCGATTGCCAGATCTGCTTTATGTTTATTACCTCGAATAATCACATAACCAATGACAATTCCGAAGATATGCGTTACTACTGCGAGAATAAACGAAATTAATAATCCGGTTAATAAGGTACCTTCGAATTTTCTCTGATAGGAAATGATAATAACGATCGGATTAACCAGCATTAATACCATATCGGATAGCTTTTTGTTTGTGATTTTATCAATCAGTTTCATACGATAACAGAATATGCCGACCAGGATAAGTAAAAACATGATCATAATCTGATTGAAGGCTGTAGCTGCAAGGGACATAGCAAAACCCACTTTCTCATTAAGTAATTTTCATCAATCGATATATTATTATGCACTTTTTTCTCTTGGGTAGCAAGCACAATTTTATCAAATAATAAAAGTTTACAAATGATGAGATTGGCACATTCCCATGATTATCTTATCTATTTGTTCGTTTATAGAGACTCATACAGTTAAATCCAATACATAAACGGTATCATATGAGGACGTTGTTTGCATACTATTATAATATGTGGTAAGGTCAACATTTCCATAATTAACAAGACTCATGCATGGCTATTGGAAAGCCACACATGAGCTTTATTCATGAAATAGAAATTTTTCTATTTCATGAATAATAAAGTACTTCGTGCGGGAGTTCGCACGCCGCTTAATCGGAATATAGCTGCCTTCATTCCTATAACTGATAAGAAAGGGATAATAAACATGGATTTTATGACATTGATTTTACTTGCTCTCGCTTTATCGACGGATGCTTTTGCTGTATCTGTAACGAATGGCATGTGCAATGATAAGGTAACAAAGAAGCATGCCTTCCTCACTGCCACAACCTTTGGTTTCTTTCAGGCACTCATGCCGGTACTTGGCTTTTTTCTCGGAAAGACCTTCTCGGAGGTGGTAAGCCGGTATCAACACTGGATTGCATTATTCCTTCTGGGCGCTATCGGAGTAAATATGTTGACAGACACTTATAAGGAATGGAAAAATAAAGAACTCGTATGTACGAATCGCAATATCTTCAGTGCGAAAAATCTCATTTTGCAGGGGATCGCCACAAGCATTGATGCCTTAGCTGCCGGTGTCGGCATTGCTGTTATGAATATCAATATTCTGTCTGCAGCCCTCCTAATCGGAATGATTACTTTTTTTCTCTGTGTCATAGGCGTATATATCGGTAAAAAATTCGGATCTTTGTTGGAACTGCGTGCAAAGCTCATTGGTGGTATCGTCTTAATTCTACTCGGTGTAAAAATATTCGTGGAGAATCAATTCTTATAATCATACTTCAGCCCAAAAGTAAAACTTCCCAATCGTTAAGCTTGATAATTACAATAATTTGATAGATAATAGAGTTGGAATGGTATCGAACAAGACGAGAGGAGAAATGCAGATGAGTTATGACGCATGTTTTGAAAAGCTACCTAGGCTTGAGACCAACCGGTTAATTCTTCGACAGATAACCGAGAGCCCTTCCGATGGAAGGGACAGTCTGGAGTTCATCAATGACTATAGTGTATACCGTTTTTGGGGCTTATACGATGAATCAAAAGATACCAATGGTCGGCGTCGGCCGAAGAAGAAAATAAAGCTTGATTATCATTATAATGTTACGATGAAGGAATATCGTTCCGGAAGAGAGCTTACCTGGCTTATGGAACTTAAGGATACCCACAAGGTAATTGGTGAGATCGTATTCTATGACTTTCGGCTAAAGCAGCAGGCAGATATCGGCTATCGCATTAATAAAGATTACTGGGGTAAGGGCTTTGCTCCGGAAGCAGGACAAGCATTGCTCAAGGCTGCTTTTGAATATATGGACCTTACCAGAATTCAACTGCGATGCTTTGCAGATAATCACGGATCCATCCGAGTAGCAGAAAAGCTCGATTTTGCCAAGGAGGGTCTTATCCGGAAGGGTGCAATTCTGAACGTAATGACCGATTATTATATCTTTGGATTACTTAAAGAAGATTACGAGAAATGTACGAATAAGAGTACCGATATCACCTTAGAACCGTAGTTTATCGTTAATATGCTGCGGTCACATATACCAGAATGGATTAGGAGGATAATATCTCCTAATCAGATAACACCAAATCGTATTTTTGAAAGGAGTTATTTATGAAAGTATTATTTATCGGAGGAACCGGAACAATCAGTACTGCTATCACACAACTGGTACCCGGCTGCGGCTTTGAATTGTATCTGCTTAACCGTGGTAACCGGTCAGAATTAGTACCACCAGAGGTTAAGATTATTGAAGCTGATATTAATAATGAAGAAGATGTCAGAGAAAAACTGAAAGATATGACTTTTGACGTAGTAGCACAATTTATTGCCTTTGATACCGATGCTCTGCACCGCGATGTACGGTTATTTACTGGAAAGACGAAGCAGTATATCTTCATCAGTTCTGCTTCTGCTTACCAGAAGCCTCTATCCTGGCCATTTATCACAGAGAGTACTCCACTTAGTAATCCCTATTGGGAGTATTCCAGAAATAAAATAGCCTGTGAAGAATATCTTATGGCGGAATATCGTCAGAACGGTTTTCCGATCACTATCATTCGTCCAAGCCATACCTATGGCAACTTTGATGTGCCGCTAGCGGTGCATGGAAGGAATGGTAGTTACAGTGTAATCAACCGCATCAAACAGGGTAAGAAGGTTCTTATACATGGAGACGGAAGTTCTCTCTGGACCCTGACACATAATTCTGATTTTGCGAAAGCCTTTGTTGGGTTGATGGGTAATGTCCATGCCATCGGAGAAGCGGTTCAGATCACCTCGGATGAGAGTTTGACTTGGAATCAAATTTATGAGATCATCGGAAATGCTCTCGGAGTTAAACCAAACATTGTCCATATTTCAACCGATACACTTGTGAAGGCGAATCCGGAGTTTCTCGGCGGCTTACTTGGCGATAAGTCCAATACCGTTATCTTTGATAATTCCAAGGTCAAACGTCTTGTCCCCGGTTTCACTGCAACGGTTCGGTTTGATCAGGGTGTCAGAACTACTTTGGATTATATTGAAGCACATCCACAATTACAGAGAATGGATCCGGAATTCGATAATTGGACCGATCAGTTGATCACCAGGTATGAAGAAATGGAACGTATGCTAGAAGGGCTTAGGTCATAATATGAAGACTCTTTATATCTCCGATCTTGATGGTACGCTCCTACAACCGGATGTTAAGCTATCACAAAACACCATCCAGATCCTGAATCGGCTGATTGACCAGGGAATGCTCTTCAGTGTAGCAACCGCCAGATCGATTGCTTCGGTCAAACCGATCCTGAAGGAAGTAAAGGTCTCGGTACCGGTTGTATTAATGAACGGAGTATGTATCTATGATTTACAACGGGAGAAATATATCAAGGTTGAGACTCTTCCTAAGAGCGGTGTGGACAAACTGATGGAGATAATTCATGACCACCAGCTGAAGGGATTTGCCTACACAATAAAAGACGGTGTAATGTCCACCTACTATGAGGCTTTGAGTACACCGGCATTGAAGAATTTCTATCAGGAACGAGTTGATCTATATCAAAAACGCTTTACACAGATCGATGACTTTCGTTCTCTATCGGAAGAACCACTGATTTATTTCTCATTATTAGATCAATATGACCGGCTGGAACCCATTTACAACAAGTTGGCTGCAATCCCGGAACTGAACTGTGTCTTCTATAAGGATAATTATTCACCGGATCTATGGTACCTGGAGACTTATCATAAGACTGCTTCCAAATATCATGGTGTTCAATTCCTTCGGTCTCATCTCGGACTGGATCACATTGTCTGCTTCGGAGACAATCGTAATGATTTTCCCCTCTTTGAAGCCAGTGATCATCGAATTGCAGTCAAGAATGCTGTTCCGGAGCTTCAGACCAAAGCAGATCAGATCATCGGGTCAAATACGGAGGACGGAGTGGCATTGTGGTTACAACAGCATTTATCCTAGATAATTAAGAATATCTCTCAATTGTTTTACTCGTATCCCGTTGTATTCCTGCTGCTCCAGCGGGTCATCATTAATCCATATTGGCATTATATTTGCACCGATTGCTCCTGCGATATCATTCGGATAATAGTCACCGATATAAACTGCTTCCTCCGGTGCTACTCCGAGTCTTTCGCAGGACAACCGGAATATCCTTGAATCCGGTTTTTCAAATTCTTCTTCGCCTGATACAATAATATCATCAAAATATCCGGCGATGTTCACCGTATTTATCTTCGCTCTCTGTACCGAGGAATAACCGTTCGTAATAATTCCAAGCTTGTATTTACCCTTAATAGCGTCCAATACTTCATAAGTATCCGGATATGGAGCTGTCATAGAACCGAATACCGCATTACGCTCCACAATAAACTCTTCTATGGTATGAGGCAGCTTCCACCTATAGCTGAGCTTTGGAATGAAATTATGCAAACCACCATAACCGTTCGCATCAATTTCCTGCATATAATCGATTAATTCCTGTTTTGTTCCTTCATATGGATATTCCTTACCATAACCCTCGATCAGATATTCACAAAATCTCAGAAACGTATCTCTTCTGTCTACCAAGGTTCCGTCCACATCAAAAATAACCGCCTTCTTCTTATCCAATTACAAATCCTCCAAAAAGTATTATCTATCGTTCATTAACTCAAGCAAAATATGTTTCGCAATAATGTCATTGTGTATTGTAGGTAAACCTACTAACTCTTTTCGTTCTTCAGTAATGTATTATATTATACTTATTTAGCATATACAAGCAATTTCCGATCTTCCTATTGGTTCTGTATTGATATTTGCAAATACTATAATAAAATGAATTTATTAGGTAGTAATTACACAGAATAAATATGGTTGATCAAACGGAAGGAGTACTCAAAATGAACAGCATTCAAGATTGTTACGTACTTTCAAACGGATTAAAAATACCCTGCGTCGGCTTTGGCACCTGGAAGCTGCCGGGGGATGACACTACGGCGGATATTGTCAAATCAGCAATTGATTGCGGATATCGCCATATTGACACTGCTTATGCCTATCAGAATGAAAAATACGTCGGAAAGGGAATCCGTGAAAGCGGCCTGAGAAGAAGCGAGTTATTCGTAACCAGTAAGCTGGATAATCCGGATCACGGTTATGAAAAGACCTTGAAGGAGTTCAACATAACCATGGATAATCTAGGTATCGATTATCTGGATCTTTATCTGATTCACTGGCCAATTCCCATTGCATACCGCGATTGCTGGAAAGAAGTCAATGAAGAGACCTGGAAAGCCTTCGAAGAGTTATACCAGGAGGGCAAAATAAAAGCCATCGGTGTCAGTAATTTCTTAGAGCATCATATTGATGCCTTATTAGAAACTGCGAAAATCGCACCCATGGTAGATCAATTAGAGCTTCACCCTCAATACACCCAACGTGAAGCTGTTAATTACTGCAAAGAAAAACGTATGATCGTAGAAGCATGGAGCCCACTGATCAAAGGTCAGATGGATCATCCTGTACTCACACAAATAGCAGAAAAACATAACAAAACAACGGCTCAGGTTCTATTACATTGGAGCCTGCAAAATGGTTTTCTTCCCCTTCCAAAGACAACATCTAAAGAACGTATGATTGAAAATGCAAATATTTTTGATTTTGAACTCTCACCGGAAGAAGTGGAAGCCTTGAAGGCATTGGAGGCTTATGGCCTCACCGGACACCATCCGGATTTTGCTCCGTTTTAATGTAGGAAGACATGTCCTTGGTACTGTTACTAATCAGTTTTCTCAAAAAAACAGAATGATTTAGTAACGGTTCCTATGGACGGTCGTCAGCTCCGATACTACGCTTAAATAATATCATGAATAAAGAACGCATTCATGATCTTCTGCTCCGATCACTTGCTCACAAACAAGTTTGCAGCAAGTTCACAACACTTAGATTATATCATATATGAAAAGCATATTCATGATCTCCAGCTCCGATCGGAATTATCAAGCAAGCTTGTAATTCCTCACTACGCTTAAATTATTTCAAAGAGCTGGATAATGTGGCTGATATTATAATCAGCTGCCCCACAGATGATGCCTGCCTCATCGAAGAAACAGGATTTTATTCCCGCGTTCCTGGCAGACAAAATATCCAGATCTCTGTCTCCGATCATAATTGCTTCCTGAGGATTCATATGATATCTTTCTACCAGGTGAAGAATCGCTGCCGGACTGGGTTTCCGCTCAAAAGAATGAGCAGACGTAATACAATCGGTAAAATAATCATAGATCTGATGTTTTTGCAAGAAGGCGATGGAGGACACCCCACGATGAGTAAATAAATAGTTATATCTTCTTATTTCTTTGATTTCTTTTAGTATATCCAACACACCCGGATAAGGTCTGCATTGATCCAATTCCATCTCTCTTCGGGTCTTCTCATATTCTTTTATAAATTCCTCACCAATTCGGTATTTATCAATATAGAATTGTAATGCCTCCGTAATTGATATCTTCATTAACGAGATAATATCTTCCAACTTCTCGTCTACACCGATCTTCTGAAAGGATAGCTGTAAAGCCCGACCCATCACCTCATAGGTATCAAAAAGTGTTCCATCAAAATCCCATATTATATGTTTGTACATAAAAATCTCCCTTTTCTACTGGCAAAGTGTAATAACGCCAAATCATTTCTAACTCTCGTTATTGTTTTCAAACAACCTTCTATTTTCGAATAACGATTCTGTGTGATCTAAGAATCCCATGCTCGTTATCTTCATAAAGTAATCTAAGATCTGCTTCTGTCAGCTCTGTCAGTGAGTACTCGACTTCTTTTACTGGCTGATCACAATCTGTCCAAACTACCCACAGCTCTATTTCCTGGCCACTATAATCATTGATATACTGTAGCAGCTCCTGTCCTCTTAACCAAGAGGTGGTACCGTCCTCTTCATTAATCTCCGGGGTATTAACCAGATTAATATCATAGATATATTTCTTATCTGTATGGGTATGACCCTTCTCGGAATCATCGCATACACCCACCGTGAGCTTTGCAAGATCATCCATATTGCCGGATACCAGAATGCTCATATTCATGAACGCCTCTACACCCATACATTCACACAACGGATGTTTCTTCGCCTCCTCAAGGGTAAGCTTTCCTTCCTGAATCAGATTCTTCACTTTACCTGCGACAATGTCCGCCTGTTGCAGGAGCGGTAGTTTTGTATCGCTGGCAAAAAAGGAATAGCAGAATTCGCTTTCCATATCCTTAGCCTGAATCAATACATCCCCTCCGGAGAAATGAATATTGAGTTTAATATCACCATCAAAATATAATTCTTCCTGTATCCAGCAGACAAGTTCTTTACTTATCGTCCCTTCCAGTACCACTGCATCCTTCAATATCAATTTGAGATATTGGTCCCTCAACGGTGCCAGGCCTACATCCATCTTAAGCAATAGATAGATATCCTTATCCAGGTATCCGTATTCCAGAAGTCTGCTATCATGAAAGCTTCGTTCCAAGGCTGATCTTGCTTCAAGAGATAGATGAGAAAGTGCTTCCTGATAGATAGCGTAATTCTCTTTCTCGATTTGTTCTAATTTTAATTCAGCTTCATTCGAATAATTCATTAGCTCTTCGTGAATTTCTTCTGTAAGATAACCCAGGGCAAGAACCCGAATATCTGCAACTTTTCTCTTGATCTGTTCCGGAAGATTCGTCTCCATCTCCTTCAAGATACATTCATATAATTTTGTCAGATGATCTCTCTGCTTCTCGTCTTCATAATCCTTACAGAAAAAGTTGTCTGCAAAGTTAATGCAGGCATCACGATAAAGCTCCTCATTATATACTGCTGCTCGGTCAGTGACATGCCATTCACAGTAAAATGGCATGGTTCTTGCCCAGGATAGTTGGTTACGTTCTTTATTTGAATATTTCATAGTCTCCTCCAACAGCAGAAAATGGGAATCATTTCAAACATTATATCGCTTCTTGTTCTATTTGTCAAAAAATATCACATACAATACTATCCGTAAGTTCGCAAAGAATTAAGCTTATTTCCGAATCAAAAAGGCAGGTTTTGCGTCTCCGAATCACTTCGGATTTCGATCCACCTGCCCGTTATCTACATCGCAAATATCGTATCCTTTTCTAAATCCATGCAAGGATTATTTAAAATTACTTCGGTGAAGATGTGTATATCCTTCCAAGTGAGCATAATCGTTGAAACGCTCCAGATAAAACCGGTCATACTGTGGATGATAAACCAGCTGCGTAATTCCGGTATTCTCCAAAGAAACACCAAATAGAAATCTTCGTGCCTGGTTCTTCCCAAACAGGGCTGCTAATAGAACACGAATCGTTCCGCCGTGGGTAACAATCACAATATTCTTCTTGCCACTCTGGACAATCTCTTGTATCACCGGCATGGCACGTTCATAGACCGAGGTACCATTCTCCCCTTCCGGATATGGAACATCCTCTTTCAGAAGCTTCTGTGCCTCACGAAAATCAGCAAAATGCTCTTCAATATAGCTTTCTGAATGTCCTGTCAATAGACCAAAGGAAATCTCACAAAGCTCCTCGCGGATGATATGCGGCAACTGTAAGGCTTCATTGATAATCCCCGCTGTCTGCTTAGCACGAATCAGTTGACTTGAGTAAAGTGCATCAATCGAATAATTACGTAGCCGTTCTCGAAGAAATTCGGCTTGCAACCGTCCCTCCGTTGAAAGCTCAACATCTACATTACATAAGTTACTGTTCTGTCTTCCGTGACGAATGAGATATAGATTCACCATATAGCTAATCACCGCCTTATTCCAAGAACCTAAGACATTATTGAATACGAGCTGTAACAAAATACAAATTACAATAAGTGAAGATTCTTACTCTCTGCTTCCTCCAGCACATCCTGAGGCCATATGGAGGATTGTACTTCTCCGATATGTGCTTTGCGTAAATAGAACATGCATATTCTTGATTGGCCGATGCCTCCACCGATTGTATATGGAAGTTCTTTGTTAATCAATGCTTTCTGGAAAGGCAACTCAGCACGATCCATACAGCCACTGATCTCTAATTGACGTACCAGGGAATCCTCATCAACACGGATACCCATGGAAGAAAGCTCTAATGCTATATCAAGGATCGGATAATAGACAATTATGTCACCGTTTAGCTGCCAATCATCATAATCGGGTGCTCTGCCATCATGACGCTCGCCTGAAGTTAAGGCTCCGCCGATCTGCATTATAAATACAGCTCCTTTTTCACGTGCAATGACATTCTCTCTTTCTTTTGAGGAAAGCTCCGGATATCTGTCTTCCAGTTCCTGAGAGGATATAAAGGTAATCTCCTCCGGAAGAATTTCTTTTATATAATCATATTTTGTTGCCATATAATTCTCAGTATTCTTAAGAGCTGCATAAACCTTACGGACTACAGATTGAAGTGTATCAAGGTTACGCTCATTCTTATCAATAATTTTCTCCCAATCCCATTGATCAACATAGATAGAATGAATATTATCCGTATCTTCGTCTCTGCGGATTGCACTCATATCTGTATATAAGCCCTCGCCTTTATTAAAACCATATCTCTTTAATGCCTGTCTCTTCCACTTTGCCAGAGAATGAACGATTTCTACCTGCGCATCATTTTGCTCCTTCACACCAAAGCTTACCGGCCGTTCCACTCCGTTTAAGTTATCATTTAAACCTGTCTCCGGTTTTACGAACAGCGGTGCAGAAACACGAGTAAGATTTAACTGTTTTGCCAATTCTCTCTCAAAAAAATCCTTACAGTACTTAATACCGATTTCTGTCTCCTTGATATCAATCTCCGCATTATACCCTTCCGGTATCATTAATCGCATGGTTCATCCTCCTAATAGAACAAAGTTCTTTTACACTATGTAGCACATTTTACATTTTTATTCATACTTTGTCAATGATTTGAATAAGAATACATTCCTGGAATACGTATGTATTCCATGTGCTACTGTTGCTTCTTCAGCTCATAAATATCATTATAGATCATCATCATAATGCTGAAAGCATCATCACTGATTAGTTTAATCTGGTGAGCATATTCAACTACAAAGCAGGTGTAGGCAACAAACTTCAGATGCTGCAGCAACAAGTCAAAACGCTCAGTATCATAATATTTCTTTACAATATTCCAATTATAGTCGCTAATCTCCTTGACTATCTGATCCGGCTGTTGATTCATCAGATCAACTAACTCATCCAGCTTAGATTCTATAAATAAACCTTTCAGTTCTAGATCCAATTGTCCTATTTCTTCTGTCATTATAAAACCTCCTATCAATTACCATTTTCATAAATTACTGCTCTCATTCTATCATGAGACCACTCAAATGTCCAAGAAATAAAAAGTGTCCGTTTGCTGAGACGCAATTTCCTATTACAGAATAAAAGGGGCGACATTGTCACCCCTTAATTAATGATATTATTTAGTCTATTTCTTCAGTTCCTGTTTGCCGGTAACCTTGCTGGTAGCATCCATCTTAAAGGTACTTTTTGCTTCATCCGAGGTAAAATATACATTGCCATCTACTACCGCATCGATTAGTTGAAAATCCTTTACTGATACATATAAATCTCCTATAAAGGCTCCATGTTGAATGCTTGCCACAGGGCTGGTTACAGTTAATTTAGGTGCTGTAAGAGTATAACGTGCCGTGATATTTCTGTTCTCATCCTGAGAATAGAGAGCCAGTTTACGCTGATATAGTTCTTTGCCGGCATCATCCTTTTTACCGTTTTTGAACTCACCTTCCATTAATAGCTCTTTATCCGTCTTAAGATCCTTAATTATTGCGATGATCCACGTACCATCTTTACTGATTGCCTTTAAAAATGCTGCTTCATTATCAACAATGGATGCGGTGGTTACAACATCCGGAGTTTTGCCTCCAGCAGCAGTCGGTGCTACCGTTGCAGTTGCTGCGGTAGTCGGAGCTGTTGTGGGTGCAGTAGTAGGTGCAGTAGTCACTGCAGCTTTTGTTGGTGCTGGTGATGAGGTAGGATTGGTTGCATTATTCACTTTCTTCCCACAGCCAGTTAATATTAACATTAATAAAACGAGAGTAATCATTGTTACTTTTAATTTCATAAAATTCCTCCTTAAAATAATGAATTCATTACACTGATAAAATTATTTCCACAAAGTAAGAAAAAAATTCACGTTTAAAGATTTATGAAAAATTATTAAATAAAACAGAGAGCTTAGAAAGGATGAAATTATTCATTCCTCTCTAAGCCCTCTGTTCTTAAAATACATATAGGAGTCAAAGTCAAAGCCTTGTCTGCATATTATTTGGTTATGCTAATTTGCCTCTCTTCTTAGAAAGTACGTCGAAGGTAACCGCTGCAAGTAATACAACACCCTTAACTACCTTCTGAATATTACTGTCGATACCCATAATGGACATACCGTTATTAAGAACGCCCATGAAGATTGCACCGATTACTACTCTCGGAACAGAACCGATACCGCCGTATGCGCTCGCTCCACCGATATAACAGGCGCCTATCGCATCTAATTCGTAGTTCACACCTGCTGTAGGAGCTGCAGAATTAAAACGAGCAACACATACAAGAGCTGCAACAGCACTTAAGAATGCCATATTAACATAAGCAAAGAAGAGAACACGGTTCGTATTGATACCGCTTAATTTTGCTGCCTTCTCATTACCGCCCATAGCGTAAAGGTAACGACCGGGTACTGTCTTGGTTGTATAATAAGTATACGCAAATACAATCAATGCTAATAAAACCAGAATCATCGGAATACCCTTATGATTGGACAGGGAGAGTGCCAATGCCATAACAACAACACAGATAATAACAATCTGACTTACTTCGGATAAAACAGAATTAAGCTGATGACCTTTCTTTCTTCTGTTAATTCTTGCTATACTCTGAGCCAGTACATAGATGATACAAACCACAATACCTACTATAATAGCAAGAATATTGATACTGCCATGGAATATATCAGGTACATAGCTATTGAATAGATTTAAATAGTCATCCGGGAAAGGAGATACGGTAAGTCCATCCAGAACGATCAGTGCAACACCACGCCATAATAACATACCTGCGAGTGTAACAATGAAAGCCGGTATTCTTAAATATGCAATCCAGTAACCTTGAATAACACCGATCAAAATTCCGACCGCAAGACAAATGATAATCGCCACCCAATTGTTTACATGCTTATTAACGATTAAGGTACCTGCGATTGAGCCAACCAAACATACAATAGATCCAACGGACAAATCGATGTTACCACCGGTCAAAATACAAATCAACATACCGACTGCCAGTATAACGACATAGCCGTTCTGAGCAATGAGGTTCGTTACATTCTGAGGAACAAGTAATGTTCCGTTTGTTGTTATTGTGAAAAATATAGTAACTACGATAAGCGCGATAATCATCGTATTCTTTTTTAATAGTTCTTTTACTTTATCCATCGCTATACTCCTTTACTTGATTTTAATATTTGTCCCATGATAAGTTCCTGAGTAGCTTCTTCCTTCGTTACTTCTCCTACCATTCTACCTTCATTCATGACATAAATACGGTCACACATGCCGAGCAGCTCCGGTAATTCAGAGGAAATCATAAGAATTGATTTACCTTCAGCTACTAATTGATTAATGATACAATAAATCTCATATTTTGCACCAACATCAATACCACGGGTCGGCTCATCAAGTATCATAATATCGGGATTTGCAAACATCCACTTACTAATGAGTACTTTCTGCTGATTGCCACCACTTAAGTTACCAACCATCTGCTCACCGGAAGTACACTTTGTTCTTAACTTTTCAATATATTTATTGGTTGCATCCATTTCGAGATGATTGTCAATTACTCCATTCTTACTAACTCCAGCCATATTCGCCAGTGTTGTGTTAACACGGATCGGATTACTAAGTACTAAACCATCACCTTTACGATCCTCTGTGATATACGCAATTTTTTTATCAATTGCTTGACGGGAGCTGTGAAGCTTGGCTTCTTGTCCATTCAATAACAAAGTACCGGTGATATCTACACCATAGCTTTTTCCAAAGATCGAAAGAGCTAATTCAGTACGTCCTGCACCCATAAGACCGGCAATGCCGACAACCTCACCTTTACGAACATGAAGTGATACATTATCAACCACTTTACGTCCTGCGTATTGAGGATGGAATACGGTCCAGTTCTTCACCTCCAGATTAGTTTCACCGATCGGAACATTCTCTCTTCTCGGGAAACGGTCTGTCAAGGTACGTCCAACCATTCCTTTGATAATTCTCTCTTCTTTGATCTCTTCCACCCTATTATCCAAGGTTTCAATGGTAGCACCATCACGAATAATAGTAATTTTGTCTGCAACATATGAAATCTCATTTAACTTATGAGAAATAATAATCGAAGTAAGTCCTTCTTTCTTAAACTGAAGCAATAAATCTAACAATTTACGGGAATCTGCTTCATTTAAGGATGCGGTAGGCTCATCAAGAATTAATAGCTTAACATTCTTAGCCAGAGCTTTCGCAATCTCTACCAACTGCTGCTTACCGACACCAATATCCTTAATCAGAGTTCTTGAGGATTCATGAAGTCCGACGGTTGCCAACAATTCGTCTGCTTTACGATAGGTCTCTTCCCAATCGATACGAACCGCTTTACCACGCTCGTTACCAAGGAACATATTCTCACCAATCGTCATATATGGAACAAGAGCAAGCTCTTGATGTATTATTACAATACCTTTTTCTTCACTATCCTTTATCACGTTGAATTTACATTCTTCGCCTTGATAAAGAATCTCTCCTTCATAGCTTCCATGAGGATAAATTCCACTTAAAACATTCATAAGTGTTGATTTACCAGCCCCATTTTCGCCAACAAGTGCATGAATTTCGCCTTCGGTAACTTGAAGGTTAACATTATCTAATGCTTTGACTCCGGGGAAGCGTTTGGTAATATTTTTCATTTCCAACAATATTGCTGCCAATTTGACCCCTCCTAAATATATTTGGTTATTCTGTCTAATATTAGCGAGCTAAGCCAAGACCGAAACCATATTATTAAAGTACTGCAATACCTCTATGAGGGTTATACCCAGCTGAGGTTATACATGGAAAAAAAGGGTGTCGCAGTATTTTACTTTGCTACAACACCCTAATCTTTGTGTGTTGATTACTTTAACTGATCCTCAGTGTAATACTTAGTATCAATTAATAATGCTTTATAGTTATTAATATCAGCAAATACGGGATCGCAAAGGAAGGAAGGAATGATACCTGTTCCGTTATCATAGGTCTTTGTATCGTTAACAGGAACCTCTTTACCACCTAAGATAGCGTTAACCATCTCAACAACCTTATCTGCCAAGGTACGAGTATCCTTGAAGATAGACATAGACTGTGTTCCTGCAAGAATGTTCTTCATGGAGGTAACATCACAATCCTGACCGGTTAAGATCGGGAAGTTGTCTTTGGTGTAACCAGCGTTAACTAAAGCGTTAGTAATACCGATAGCACAAGAGTCATTGGAGGAATAAACAACATCAAGCTTAGTTCCATCTGCATAGTAAGCTGTGATTAAGTTTTCCATTCTCTTCTGAGCTTCTTCTGTAGACCAGTTAAGAGTAGCAACTTCTTCAAATGCCTTCTGACCGGAAACTACATTTAACTTACCACTCTCGATGAAAGGTGTTAAGATATCCATAGCGCCGCCGAAGAAGAAACGAGCATTGTTATCATCAGGTGAACCGGTGAATAACTCGATATTGAAGGGACCTGCCTGATTGTTAAGGTCTAAGGTATCAACAATATACTGACCCTGGATAGTACCTACTTTGTAGTTATCAAAGGTAGCATAGTAGGAAACTGCATCGGTATCCATGATCAAACGATCGTATGCAATAACCGGGATCTTCTTCTCTTTTGCTTCTTTCAGAACTGTTCCTAAAGAACCGCCATCGATAGAAGCGATAACTAATACGTCACATCCACCAGTGATCATGTTCTCAATCTGAGAAACCTGAGTAGCGATGTCGTTGTTAGCATACTGTAAATCTACAGTATAGCCAGCTTTTTCAAGTGATGCCTTCATGTTAGAACCATCTTGGTTCCATCTCTGTAAGTCCTTTGTAGGCATTGCTACGCCGACTTTTTTACCGCCGTCGCCACCCTGGCAGCCTACGAACATTGAGGAAACAAGAACGAGGCACATTAATAAACCTATTAACTTTTTCTTCATAATTCAATCCTCCCATTAAATATGTAATTTTTTTTACTACACATAGATAATAACATAGATAAAATAGGATTAACTTGCGAATAACTGTATATTTTCAACCTGAATTGGATATACTATTGGATTTTTCATCAATCATAGCAATATTGTGCTATAAAAAAAGCAAATATGTCCTATTCTATTATTATCCAATATATGCTAGATCACAATATAACAGTCTTTTCTTGTTTCTGATGCTATTCTTCCTCATCCGTCGCAACATTCAAGTAGACGTCCTCCTCCTGTTGGAAGCCTCCTTCAATAATTACTTCACGGATATTATCCTTCGTTACAGCAATTGGCTCAAGTTTGACATAAGGAACCTTATTACTTCCATCATCAATGGTTGAGGTCACATTGATATCCTCGCCCTTTGCCAACTTTACGGCATACTCTGCTGCTGCCTTTGCCAGTTTATCTACCGGCTTATATACCGTCATGGTCTGTGTTCCCTCTACAATTCTCTGACATGCTACCAAATCGGCATCCTGACCGGTGATGATCACCTTACCAGCCATACGGTTCTCGGATAAAGCAAGAACTGCCTGCGTAGCCAGATTATCATTTCCACATAATACCCCATCAATATTATCATTAATCTCCATTGCAGCATTGATTGCATCATATGCTTCTTCGGCCAGCCAACCTTTCGCATAAACCGAATAGATTATATTGATGTCTTTCTCCTTCATGACCTCTTGGAAACCCTGCTCTACTAAAGTAACATTATGATCTGTCTTAGGTCCGAATATCGTGACGATATTACCGCCCTCCGGTACACCGGCGACCAATGCTTCCGCCATGAGCTTACCAACCTGTTCATTATCAAAGGAGATATAGAGATCAACATTTGCATTGGTTACCAAGCGATCATATGCCACGCAGATGATTCCTGCATCCTTTGCTTTCTTGAGTACCTCGCTTAAAGCCTCTGAATCGACTGCTACGATGACGATAACATCCATTTTCTTTTCAATCAGATATTCAATCTGTGATATCTGCTCCTCTACGTCACCGTTTGCATTCTGAACATTAACCTCAGCACCCAGATCTTGTGCCGTTGATACAAATACTTCTCTGTCTCTCTGCCACCGCTCGATTACATAGGAGTCAAAGGATAATCCGATCTGTATCTTCTTCTCCTTCACATCCGTGTCCTTCATATCTTCATTTTTGTCACTGCATCCGGTCATAGATAAGGTTGCGGTTACTAGAAGCACTAAGATAACCATCCATTTTTTTACCATAACCATTCCCCCAAAAAAATTATTTTTGTATCTCATAAGAAGCCAAAAAATCCCATTGATTTGAATGGCTCTATTTATGCCTTCTTGAAATTAATCTTATTTCACACAATCGTATCACGATATTCTGATGGTGTGATTCCAACTTGCTTCTTAAATATTCGGCTGAAATAATTCGGGTCGCTGTATCCTGTTTCTACACAGATATTCTTTATGCTAACCTCCTTATTTTGTAACAATTGCTTTGCTCTCTCAATTCTGATATTGGTCAGATATTCAATAAAGTTCTCTCCGGTCTCCTCTTTAAACAACTTACTGAAATAATAGGGACTGATATCCACAATTCTTGATACATCATCCAGGGAGATATCCTTGCTGAAATTCTCTGCGATGAAGGTCTTAGCCCTGGCAATGACCCCGCTTGTCTGCTCCTCTCTCTTAGAGATTATGTTTCTGCATGCTTCCATTACCTTATCAATGAACCACTTTCTCAGGTGGTCGTAATTGTCCAGACGGAACAACGTTGCCAAATAGTCCTTACGATATCTGAAATAATAAGTCATACCACCACTTAGAAATGCTCTTTGTTCCGCGAATAGGATGAATTCCAG
>JAGFXQ010000012.1 GCA_017861355.1 Bacillota bacterium | reverse complement strand
AACGAGTATAAGATTCCCGAGCTTTACGCAGCGAGAAAGAAATTGACCAAGCTTTTTTATTATAATGTCGGAATATATAGTAAAGCATTTCATGAAGAGGAAGCGGAGCAATCCTTGAATGATGAAGTCCAGATCCTTGATTTGGAGAAATTAGTGGAACACGTTGCGAATAAGGATAAAAACCGCATTCTCAATTATCTGAAGCAGGTGTTTGATGAATTATCAGCATACAAAAAGCTCAATCTACACTCCCTCTATCTGATGAAACAGGAAATCATGCAGGTGGTATATGCGGATCTGATGAATCAGGGAATTCAGGCAACCAAGTTGTTTTATGATGAATTCTCGATCAAATTGGCGGACCGGGCGACGAATTCAACCGTGGATATGATTCGCTGGGTGAATTATCTGTTGGAAAAAACCTTTGAATATGAGGATGAAGTAGCGAAGGCAGCGACTATTATTGAGAAAATCAATAAATATATTCATGAACATTATGCAGAAGAGATTGGACGAAACGAGATCTCTGCGGAGTTTTACCTCACACCCGAATATCTGGCCAAGCTATATAAGAAGAAAACCGGTGTGAACCTCAAAGATTACATTAATGAATACCGGATTGAGAAGGCAAAGGAGCTCCTGCGTGCCGGGGAGAAGAATATCAGCATGGTCGCAGAAAGTGTAGGCTTTGATAACTTTACTTATTTTTCAACCTTGTTTAAGAAAATGACCGGAGTGTCGCCAAAGGATTATAAGAGAAATTAAAGGAGGCAGCCATATTTATTTACGCGTATGCAGATAAGTATGGCTGCTATTAAAAAGAATAAAGATTATAGATATCTCAAAAGTGAAAAAGTAACACTTGTTTTTTAAAGAGAATTATTTGCCGGATTGCTATACTTAAGCTATCAAAAGGGAGGTATGAAACATGAAAGTATTTAAGAAAATAATTGTATTTGTATTAACCGCTACTATGGTATTTAGCTTAAGCGCCTGCAGTAAATCCGCAGCCCCGGAGACCGAAGTAAAGCAGGAGACCGGGACGACAGCTACCGAGGCACCTAAAAAAATCGAGAAAATCGTTTATTCCTATGCCACCTTCAATAACATTCCGGATGAAGCAACCTTAGGATCCGTGGAAGAGGCGATCAACCAGATTACCAGAGAGAAAATTGGAGTTGAGGTGGAGCTTCTACCCATCGCTATTTTTGATTATTCCTCTAATATCAGCCTTGCTTTACAGGGCGGGGATAAGGTTGACTTGTTCGAATCCTTGGGAGACTTTAATAACGCTGTTTCCAGTGATATGGCATACGATCTGACCAGTCTGATCGATACCGCAGCACCCGAGACAAAGGCACTGTTAGGTCAGGACCTTCTCAATGCCTGCGTGAAAGAAGGAAAGTTGTATGGTATTCCTACCTACAAGCCATATGCTTTGACACCAATGGTTATCTATAAACAGGAGATTGCCACAGAGTTAGGAATTGATATGACTCAGGTGAAGAACATCACAGATCTTACCGATGTCTTAAGAAAAGTTAAGGCAGCATATCCGGATATGACACCACTTGTTCCGGTTCAGACGGGCACCTCCGGTGTAAATATGTGTATTCCGAAGGTAGATTATCTGACAGACGATTATTTTAGCCCCAAAGGAATTCTCATGGGAGATAATATGAGCGTCGTAGATTATTATGGTACAACAGAATTCTCTGACCTTTGCAACCTTACCAGAACCTGGTACAACGAAGGCCTGATCTTACAGGATGCAGCAACCACTACCAGTACTTCGACCGAGCTTATGTCATCGGATAACAGTTTCTGCTATGTAGCTTCCTACAGCTATCCTCCGGAAGATACCGCAGCATCTCTGGAAGCACAATGTGGCGGCATCGATCTGGGTGCAGTACAAATCGGAGATGCTTACCTTGATACCACTTCCGTAAACGCATTATCCTGGATGGTATCTTCTACCTCCAAAGCACCGGAAGCAGCACTGAAATTCTTGAACCTGACCTTCACTGATCCGGAGATCATCAACCTTCTGATCTATGGAATTAAGGATAGAGATTATGTATTGGATGCAGAAGGATTTGTATCCTATCCGCAAGGCTTGGATGCCACAACCGTACCCTATACTGCACAGTTAAGCTGTGGAACCTTAGGTAACTTCTTCCTCATGTATCCTATGGGTGGAACCAATAAGGATTCAATCGCTTGGGAAGAGGAACAGAACGTGAAAGCTGCAAAATCCCCTGCAATGGGCTTTACCTTTGACTCCGGTGAGGTTGAGACAGAATATACGGCAGTCACGAATGTGATTCAGCAGTACTTACCAGGACTCCTCTGCGGAAGTATTGATCCTCAGACAGCAATTCCTGAATTCAGAGATAAGTTGACCGTTGCCGGCTTAGATACCATCATTGCAGCGAAACAATCACAATTGGATGCATGGCTGGCACAAAAATAATAAATGGAGAACAGAATGAAAACTGTGAAGAATAAGAACAATCGGGGACTGACCAAAAACGGTCCCCTTCTCCTAATTGCTTTGCCCGGAATTGCATATCTTTTTATCAATAACTATATTCCTATGTTTGGTGTATTTCTGGCATTTAAGGATTACAGCTATGTGAAAGGCATTTTCGGCAGCGATTGGAGTGGCTTTGATAATTTTAAATATTTGTTTAAGCAGGATGCATTTATTATCGTAAGAAATACGCTTCTGTATAATGTATCCTTTATTGTCATTGGAACCATAGCTGCCATTGTGGTAGCGATATTAATGTGTGAATTAGGGGAACGCTTCCGAGTGAAGTTTTTTCAATCCTCCATGCTTTTGCCCAACTTATTATCCTGGGTAGTCATTAGTTTTATTGGATTTGCATTTCTTAATTCAGATACGGGATTTATAAATAATTCGGTTATTAAGTTATTTGGTGGAAAAGAAGTAGCTTGGTATACAACACCAAAATATTGGCCGGTCATCTTAGTACTGGTATATCTATGGAAGAGTGTAGGTTATAGCAGTATCATCTATATGGCGAGTATTTCCGGAATTGATAAAAGTATATTTGAAGCGGCTAAAATAGATGGAGCTACAAAGCTGAAGCAGATCAGACATGTTACTATTCCCCTGCTGAAGCCCACAGTAATCATCCTGACGCTGATGGCGGTCGGCAGAATCTTCTATTCTGACTTTGGACTATTCTATCAGGTTCCGATGAATTCCGGTGCCTTATATGACGTAACCCAGACCATCGATACCTATGTTTATCATGGACTAATGGAATTAAATAACATTGGTATGTCTGCGGCAGCAGGACTGTATCAATCGGTAATCGGTTTTGTTCTTGTTATGATAGCCAATACCGTGGTTCGAAAAGTCGATAACGAGAATGCATTGTTTTAGGAGGAGTGAATTAGAATGACAGATGAAAAGAGATTTCGATTAGTAGCGACTGTAATTCTTGCTATTTTGGCAATCATTGCATTGCTGCCGATCATTTTAATCGTAATTGCCTCCGTGACCGAGGAAAAGGCATTGATATCCAACGGATATTCCTACCTGCCGAAAGCCTTCAGCCTGGATGCTTATTACTATATGATCCGCCAAGGCAGTACAATTCTGCGGGCTTATGGCATCACCCTTAGTGTAACCGTAATCGGTACCATCACAAGTGTTCTGATTACTACGATGCTGGCATATCCGATGTCAAGAAAGAACTTCCGATATAGAAACATTATCTCCTTCTTTGTATTCTTTACCATGCTGTTTAATGGAGGTATCGTGTCGTCCTATATCATGTGGTCAAATATATTTCATATTAAGAATACAATATGGGCGCTGGTATTTCCGAATTTTCTTGTGACGGCCTTTAATGTCTTTTTAGTTCGTAACTATTATACCAACAGTGTACCGGATGCCCTGGTAGAATCAGCACAGATTGATGGAGCAACCGAATTCCGGATCTTCTGGAAGATAATTATCCCGCTCTCGGTTCCTACGGTAGCTACCATCAGCTTATTTACCGCTTTGTGCTACTGGAACGACTGGGTGAATGGTCTGTACTATATCACCGATTCAAAGTACTTTGGAATTCAGAATCTGTTAATTAAGATTATGAATAACGTTCAATTCTTAAAATCAGGTTCCTCGAACCTATTAGGATTAGGTAATATAGAGTTGCCGGGTACCTCCGTTCGAATGGCGATGGCAGTCATCGGAATTCTACCGATCCTAATTGCCTATCCATTTGTTCAGAAGTATTTTATCAAAGGTGTTATCGTTGGTGCAGTAAAAGGTTAATTGGATAAGTAAAATTAAAACCGGAAGGTACGATCAGGATACCGGGTGAAGCATGGAGGAGTTATGACATTAGATGCAGAGATGATTATGAAATTATACATTCAGTGTGAGAAACCGATGGAAGTTCGAAGTGACGGAGCCGGTTATCTGAGAGTGATTCCGATCGTCGGAGGTACCTTTGGCGGCAAAATCTGTGGTGAAGTGGTATCCGGAGGTGCGGACTGGAATACAGCCAGAGAGAACGGAATTGCCCATGTATTTGCAAAATATTTGTTGAAAACCCAGGATGGGGAATACATTGCGATTGAAAATGAAGGCAAGATCAATTTTGGCGAGCATAGTATGATCAAGACCTCACCCAGATTTCAAGCAGATAACACAGGTAACTATGCATGGCTGAATTCCGGTGTTTATGTCGGAGCATTGGATCCGGGAAGTAAGGAAAATCAAGTTGAGATTACAATCTATAAGCTGAGTTAACGTTGGAGATGAATTAGTGAGAACAGGAGTAAGGAATATGACAGTCCAAGAAGTAATTAATGGTATTCTGAATAAGACCGGAATGGAATTGTTGCCAGCAGAGCGGACCTGCGATAAGCTGATGACAGGAAGTTATGATATGGAAGTAACAAAGATAGCGACTACTTTCATGGCTACGGTAGAGGTAATACAGGAAGCAATCCGACAAGGAATCAATCTCATTATAACCCATGAACCCACCTGGTTTACCGGGAAGGACGAGACAGAGTGGCTCGAGAAGGATCCGGTCTATCTGGAGAAGCGGAAGCTGATCGAAGAGCATAACATTGCGATATGGCGTTTTCACGACCATATGCACATGGGTAAGGAGGATATTATCTACCGGGGCTTTGATCTGGAGTTTGGCTGGGGTGATTATAAGATAGAGAACCTCGGTGAGCTTAAGTATTTCGGCACATGCTATCAACTCCCGGCTACAACGCTGGAAGAGCTGAGCGGGTTCTTTAAAGAGAAGCTGGGAATGCAGGTGGTACAGATTGTCGGTAATCCGAAGATGAAGGTAGAGCGTGTCAGTGTTCTTGTCGGCGGTGGAAGTCTGGGTCTGGGAATCGAAGAGCTTCCGATGAAGCTGATGTATGAGAACCAGCTGGATCTGCTGATCTGCGGTGATATAACAGAATGGACGATCAGTGCCTATGTAAGAGATGCTGCAGCGATGGGAATGAACAAAGGTATGCTGGTATTAGGTCATGAGCGTAGTGAAGAGTGGGGAATGAAGCATCTGGGAAGCTGGATGAAGGATATCACAGGAGCAATCGAGGTTTGCTTCCTGGATGCCGGAGAACCTTTTCTTTATTTGTAAGTACAACAGAAGAATAGTGTAGAAGATTAAATATTCTACACGGAATATTTATGCTACCACCTAATCATGGTTTAGCAGCAGAATGGAGATAATTATGGCTTTATTTCAAGTGGATTATTATTCAAAGTCATTAGCAAAGTCAACCTGCTTTCATGTACTGGTTCCAAATGATGCATCCCCCGAGATGATCAAGGAGAATGTTCATTATAACCGTAAAATGAAAAGCTTATATCTGTTACATGGGTATTCGGGCAATAGCAAGGACTGGCTCCTCGGAAGCTCGGTACAGGAGATGTCAATCAAGTATAATCTGGCAATTATCATGCCCTCCGGAGATAACAGCTTCTATCTGGATGGCAAAGGAACCGGCAGGGCTTATTGCCAATATGTCGGCAAGGAGCTGGTGGAGTATACCCGGAGAGTGTTTGGACTATCCGAGGATAAGGATGATACTTATATCGGTGGTCTGTCCATGGGTGGCTTTGGAGCGATCCATACCGGTCTGTATTTTCCGGAGACCTTCGGCAAAATCGTAGGCCTTTCTTCTGCTCTTATTATTCATAACATTGAACATATTCAGGAAGATCATAAGGATCTCATCGCAGATTATTATTACTACAATTCTGTATTCGGTGATCTGAATCAATTGGATAACAGTGTCAATAACCCGGAATTCCTGATACAAAGGCTGCAACAGGAGCAAAAAACCATACCGCAGATCTATATGGCTTGTGGTACCGAAGATTTTCTGCTAGAAGAAAACAGAGCATTCTATCAGTTCTTAACCAAGTCAGGAATTAAGGCAGAATACCTCGAAAGCCCGGGGGTACATAACTGGGAGTTCTGGAATCGTTATCTGGAGCCTTCCATAAAGTGGTCGTTGGGCATTGCCTGATATCATGAGAAGATATCGTAAAGCAAGAAGGGTATTGCTATAATCACATTGTATTTTCACCCAAAATCAGATACAATATCCGTATCAATGTGGAGCTAAGGTTTCTCCACAAAAGTCTTGAACTTTAAGGATAGCTAAGATAGGAGAAGATACAATGAAGAAAATCGGTATTATCGGTGCCATGGATGAAGAGGTTCAAATCCTCAAGAGTCAGATGCAAAACGAGAAGGTGAAGACCATCGCGTCTATGGAGTTCCACGAAGGAATTCTGAAAAACCATGAGGCAGTTGTGGTGCGTTGCGGTATCGGCAAGGTGAACGCCGCGATATGCACCCAGATATTAATTGACCTTTTTGATGTCGAGGCAGTCATCAATACTGGAGTAGCAGGCTCGCTCAGAAATGAGATCGAGATCGCAGATATCGTGCTTTCCACCGACACACAGCAACATGATGTGGATGCAACCGGATTTGGTTATCCGGTCGGTGTAATACCGAGGATGGAGTCTTCCATCTTTCAGGCGGATGAGCGACTCATCACTCTTGCCAAGGAAGTGTGTGAGGAAGTGATTCCGGAGGTAGGAGTTCATACCGGAAGAATCGTCAGTGGAGATCAGTTTATCTCGGATAGTGGTAAGAAGACCTGGCTGGTAGATAATTTTAATGGCTACTGCACCGAGATGGAGGGAGCTTCAATTGCACAGACCGCATACCTTAATCAGGTTCCGTTCCTGATCATCCGCGCGATCTCGGATAAAGCGGATCATAGTGCAGAGATGAGCTATAAAGAGTTTGAAGAAATTGCGATTCGTAATACGGTAAAGCTACTGAATGGATTAGTAGCAAGATTGTAATATCGGTCAGTTTCACAGTTATAAATTAAACAGGATGCAGTTGGCAGATCGTAATACGATGAGCCGACGGCATCCTTTTTTCATTTCGGCAAAATCATCATAAAAAGTACAAAAACTAGTGTGATTCTTACCTTGATTAGCATAAGGTAATTAAAGTATAATAATGGAAAGGTTTACAATTTTTTAAGAGAAGGGGAAGACTATGGAAAATCAAATGAAGATTGCTGATATAGTACATAACATGGAACAGATTATCGTCGGTAAGAGAGAAGTGATTGAGCATACTCTGGTTACCCTGTTGGCAGGAGGACATCTATTACTGGAGGACGTTCCGGGAGTAGGAAAGACTACGCTGGCAAAGACGGTAGCACAGACGATTGATTGCGGCTTTACCCGGATACAGTTCACACCGGACACACTGCCCAGTGATGTCACAGGCTTATCAATCTATAATATGCAGAGCAGCTGCTTCGAGTATTCGAAGGGCGCTATTGTGAATAATATTATTCTGGCAGACGAGATCAACCGAACTTCACCGAAGACACAGGCAAGTTTACTTGAGGCAATGGAAGAAAAGCAGGTCACGGTGGATGGTGTCACCTATCCGCTTCCAGCTCCTTTTATGGTAATTGCAACCCAGAATCCGATCGACTATCTTGGTACATATAATCTTCCAGAGGCCCAATTAGATCGTTTTATGATGAAAATATCCATCGGTTACCCTCAGGCAGGAGATGAGAAGGTCATGGCTGACCGCTTCCTAAATCATCAGCTGTCACAGAAGCTCGAACCGGTTGTTGACGGTGAGACGATACTCAAGATGCAGAAGGAAGTGGAAGGGGTTAAGGTCAACCAAGATCTGGTTACTTATGTTACAAAGATTATTCAGGAGACAAGAAAAGATGCGAATATCTCTCTCGGAGCAAGCCCCAGAGCAACACTGGCACTAATTCGTGCTTCTCAGGCACTTGCATATCTGGAAGGAAGAAATTACTGTATCCCGGATGATATCATGCGATTGGTTCAGCCGGTATTGGCACATCGTATTATCCTTGCACCGGAAGCCAGACTGTCTCAGACGAAGGTAGATAAGGTTCTCAAGAATCTGGTTTCTAAGATCACAGTTCCGGTATTTGCCAAGTAGAAGGGCAGGTATGCTGAATGAAAATTAATCGATTGATTTTTGCACTTGCAATTATCGGAAGCAGTATTTTCGCCTCTTATTACGGCGGAAATATTTCTTATGCGATTTTTTATCTAACGATATTTATCCCGATCATTGCATTTTTATATACTCTCTATGTGTATTTTCGATTTAAAATCTATCAGAAAATGGATGCTTATCTGGTAGTGAAGGGAGATTGGACCACCTACTCCTTCGTAATTGCGAATGAGGACTTCATTACCTTTCGTAATGTTAAGGTGAACTTTCTAAGTGACCGATCCACCATCGAAGCAGCCCACCAGATCGCAGAGTACAGTCTTCTTCCAAACGAGAGCGAGAGATTAGAGACACGAATCAAGTGTAATTACCGGGGAGAATACTATGTTGGTGTGGATTCTATTGAGGTGACGGATTTCTTATATCTCTTCCATATTACCTATCCTATTAGCTCGAAGTTGAAGACCGTTGTACTTCCCAGAGTAGTACCCTTGGAGCAGCTCGGAATCGCGCCTCCACAGGAGGATGTTAAGAACCCCACGAGAGCCGGTAATACGGCGGAGGAGGAGCTGGATACCGAGATGAGAAAATATACTTCCGGTGACAGCAGAAAGCGCATTCACTGGAAAGCAAGTGCCAGAATGCAGGAGTTGATCTCCAGACAATATCAGCACATCCCCAAGGCTGAGATCGTTCTCTTCATGGATTTGATGAAGATGAAGGAAGAGGAGCTAAAGGTTGTCATAGCGGAAGATAAGATTATTGAAAGCGTCCTCGCCATATCGAACTTTTATGCCTTGAGAGGTACACCCTCCCAGATTATCTACGAGATGGATGGCAAACAGCGCATTGAGATCAATACCAAGGAGGATTTTAATGTTTTCTATAAGGCTTGCGTTCATATCCGTTTTGACAGTCAACAGCCGGTCAGTGAATTACTCCGGGAGAGATTGCTACGCGGTGAAAAAGGAATGTTTGGCGTCATTGTAACCCATAGTCTGACCAGAGAGCTTTATCTGGACTCGATGCAGGCAGTATCGAGGGGGAATCATATCTGCATTCTATTTGTCAGCGATGATGTATCCGATGAAACCAAAGAATTAATTGATGGAATGAAGGCATCCGGAATAGAGATATTTCAAATCATGTCTGAGGATGAGATTGCAGAGATACTATCACAGGAAAAGGTACGAAGCTAAGCCTTACACATGAGCCAAAGTTGTTGAGTTTCTCAAAGATCTACAGAAAGTGTTAAGAAGAGGGGGACTTTTATGTTTCAGGACAGAGATAAGCTATATCAGGCATATCGTACCTTGTTAAGCATGGCTTTGGGCTGGGCATTGGTATTAGTGATCAATAAATACTTTGAATTGAAAGTTACTGTCTTCTTATGCGCATTTTTTTCTTTTATGACTGCGTTATGCATCTACTTGATCGACTTGAACAAGAAGAACACGGTAACCTATCTGGTGATTGGCGGCAGCATTCCGATTCTTGCATTACTGTTCTGGGTACGACACTTTAATCCGGTCCTCTGGGCAGAGGAATATGGGAATTGGTTTGTCTCCTATGATGGAACCAAAGAGTTGTATCAGGCTCGTTTCTCCAATTTTACAATCTTTATCATCGGATTCGTAGGAATCATCCTATTCTTCTTACTGACCAGGACGCAGCTACTGAAAATTCTGCTGGCTATTGCGGTGACAGTGGGGCTGGTTATCCTAAGTGTAAATAAGATTAACATCGGCAAATTTGTCATTGGTATCTGTATCTTCTACATTATCTCTATTCTTGTGGAATGCTATGGTATTATTTATACTCGCAAAGCGGGAAAACAGGAGAAGAAGGAAAGTATCCTTTATCTTGCTCCGATCTGTCTTCTCTTAGCTATTCTGGCAGTATCGATGCCCTCCAAGGAAGAACCAATCCAGTGGAAGGCAGTCCGGCACATGTATGAGAATATTCAGGAACAAATCGAGGAATGGAAGACGGAGCTGGGTTATTACTTTGATAACCACGGTGAAGAATTCTTCATCAGCCTTACAGGATATTCCGAGGATAGCGGCAATCTACGTAATGAGAGCAGCAACTTAGTCAAGGATGAGAAGGTGGCGATGAAGTTCACCGGCTCCACACGTAATCGAGCAGTTTATTTGATTGGTTCGGTCAGTGATATCTACACCGGAGACAGTTGGGAGAAGAGCAGAGATGACTTCCTTGCCGAGGAACAGGAATATAAGCTGGATTATATGGAGCTATCCTATGCACTGGCTAGGCAGGAATTGGATGATCTTGAGAATAACAGCTATGTGGAGCATGTAACCTTGAAGCTTCAATATAATTACATTAAGACGAAAACATTCTTCTATCCCTTGAAGACTAGCTGGTTTAACCTGCTCTCTGATGAAAGATTTCCGTCAGCAGGTCCTTCGAATATTATCTTTGATGAACCGAAGGGGAGAGGAACGTCTTATGAAGACATATTCTACGAGATGAATCTTCAGGGAGATGCCTTCATTCAGATGCTTCGGGACGCGGATTCCTTCTCATATGAGGAAGCACCGAGCATCAAGTTGGATTCCTATCGATGGTTGGAGGACAATGTATTAATACATGACAATGTGAACGGATTTGCGCAGCGCTGGGACTATTATGAACTACTTGGCGATCGGGCGAAGCTGATTAAGGATAAATATTCTGCACTTCCCGAAGAACTTCCCGCAAGAGTGAAGAAGCTGGCAGAGAAAATTACAGCAGGGTATGATACCGATTATGATAAACTGAAGGCAATTGAAGCATACCTGCAGAAGTACCGTTATAGCTTTACACCGGCCAACCCGCCCGAAGGTCAGGATTATGTGGATTACTTTCTGTTCGAGAGCAAATCCGGCTATTGTACTTCCTTTGCTACGGCTATGGCGGTGCTGGGGAGATGTATCGGAATCCCCATGCGTTATGTGGAGGGATTCGTAGCCAAATATGAATTTCAGGATAAAGAGGATAATATGTATCCGATCAAAAACAGCCAGGCCCATGCATGGGCGGAAGCCTACATTGAAGGCGTCGGTTGGATACCCTTTGAAGCAACTGCTAATTTCTCCGGTGTCAGATATACCACCTGGGTGGATCCATCGAAGGCAAGTGAACAGTTAGGTGAAGCCTATCCGGGTCATTATGAAGGCAATATTCAGGGAGGCTACGTTCCCTTTAATGGTGTGCCAGTGGATCAGGAGCTTGAGACTAAGGATACGATGAATGAGATCATAGCCGGCATTATCGTAACGATAGGAACTATACTGATCATGCTGATGCTATTCCTGACTTATTATAATGTTCTCCGATACCGATATCGTAAGGCATATGACAGAGCAGATACGAATCAAAGACTGTATCTGATGTTCCTTAAGGTGTTGGATTTACTAAAGAAAGAAGGGTATCACCTGGAAGAACAGGAGACGATATTGATGCTTGCTCATCGGGTGAAGGACCGGTTCCATTATGAACGAATCATTTTCCCTGATGTGGCAAATATCTTCATGCGCTACCGTTATGCACAGGAGACCATCACCGAAGAAGAGCTGAAAAGAGTGGTAATCTATAAAGAGGGCTTAAGCTTAAAGCGTCGTGAAGAGCAGCCGGGCTTCAAGCTGTGGCTGGAGGAGTTTGTATTTCTTATGAGAATGCGTAATGTATAGGTCATTCTGAGAGATTTGTGATGGTGGTTCCGGAATAGTAATATTTTAAGATATCGGAACAGGAAGAGCCTTCCTCGGCCATTGCATTTGCACCGTATTGACTCAGGCCGATGCCGTGACCGGCACCGTTGCAGATGATCCGGGCTTTGCCCTCATATTCCTCAAGATAGAAATGATTCGAAGATAATCCAAGAACCTTGGCAAATTCTTCACCGGAGACGGTAAGGCTGCCAAGGTTTATTTGCGTTACATAACCGGCGGAGTCCCGAGAAGCCACCTGAACTACCTGGAAGAATTCCTTCTCTGAGAGCGATAAATCAGAGTAGTATTTCCCTAACAGATCAATTAAGGCAGGTACCTCAAACTCATCAATAGACAGATAATTCGTAGAAGTAACGTCTTGTTTACTGGCTACACTGACGAGGTAGGGTATTGCAATACCCCAGGCTTCCGAGGCATTGCGGGTGTACCCGGAGCCGGTATCAAAGAATACCGGTAGGATCAGATCCTCATCATAGAGGATAACCTCTTCCTGTGTTCCTTGTACGGCATTCTCCAGCTTAGAGAAATATTCACCATAATTTGCTTCACCCCAGAAATCCTTCAGTTTATCCAGACTGATATAGGAGAGTCCTAGCTCGGAGGTGGTGAAAGTGTCTTTGTTCGGTTTCTCCTGTGTCAATAATGCGATATTGTACAAGGCATAGGTCCGGGCGATGATTGCCTGAGCCTTCAGGGCTTCCATATGATAACCAGCCGACATGTTGGCAGCAATAACACCCATTAGATACTCGTCAAAGGTGAGATTCTCTTTGTTATCATTTGATTCATAATATATAGTAAAATCCATGGTTTCCAGCGAAGTGTTATTCTCTTTTCGCGTGAAGAGGAGAGTTAACAGGAAAGGAAGAACAAGGACCAGCAAACATACAATAATCGTTTTATACAGAAATTTTTTCATGACAAGCTCCTTCTCAACATTTGGCGTATCGTATCGTTACATTATATTAATTAATGTAGCAATTATGTTAAAAATGACCTATAAAAAAATAGCCGCAGATCAAAGCAAATGCTTTATCTGCGGCTATTTTTTTATGCAAGAGTGGCTTAATTAATTAAGCTACTACTACGTTTACTGCCTGTAAACCACGAGCGCCATTTGTAATATCAAATGTTACGTTCTGGTTCTCATCTAAAGACTTGAAGCCTTCAGAAGCAATACCGGAGAAATGTACGAATACATCTTCGCCTGTCTCGCTGTTAGTAATAAAACCAAATCCCTTTTGAGCATTAAACCACTTTACTGTACCTTTGTTCATGAAAGATACCTCCTAAAATTATTATTTTTTCGAATATTTGAGGTGAAAATAAAAAATCACATATTTTTGTAAATCATTCAACAGCGTCAATGACTTACAAAAATAAGTGATTAAGAACTTGCATCTGAAATAACTTGTTAACTATAACACGGATATCGGGTGATGTCAAGTTATTTGGGAAATAATAAATTGGAAATATTTACAGATATCTTCAATATTACAAAATATACTGCAGATAGTTAATATATTTTAACCTTTTCCCGTGCTAAGATATACCCATCTCCTTCCTATGGGAGGGTAATGCAAAAAAATATCGTATTCTGAATAATTACAAATACAAATAAATGCTGGTCACAAAATAACCCCATAGAAAGAAGCCGGTTGTTGCAGAAAAAAGTAATACTCTGCAGCAGCCGGCTTCCGTATTTATGTGAGGTGGAAAAAATCTATTACAACGGCAGATCCTTTCTGCAAAATACTGTGATTCCCAGAGAATATAGTACAAGAGTGATTAAAAGAAGGATAGCAAAATTTGTTCCGTAATCCTTACCATCGATAATCTTTGCCGTATCATATAAAGTGTTCAGGGTAATATATTTTAACACATCCAGATTATCCGAAAGCTTTACAATCAGCGCATCCACATAGAAGAAAAGAGGAATTCCGCCGCCAATCGCCATAGACATCTTCGACAGATTAAATACACAGGAGGCACAATAAGTGATACTGCTGAGTGCAAGATGATACAAACAACACCCCAGGTTCATCAACAAAAAAGTATCAAGAGAGAGCTCCCCGAGCTGGAAGAGATGGGATACTCCGATGCCCACCAGGCACACTACGGTCCACATAAGAATCAACGAGACAAGGAAGAAGACTGCCTTCGTAAAGACAATCGTAAATCGCTTGGTCGGAGTGGAGAGTAAGCCGGACATATCTCCGTGATCCACCTTCTCAGCGACCAGACGGTTGCCGACGATAATGGAGTACAGCATAGGAAATACGATCGCCATCAGGGTATAGAAGGAATTCGCCATAAATCCGATCAGAGTATTCGCTCCACCAAGCAGGTTACCAACGATGGTTCCAGCCGACACTTTGTCGATACTTCCTATGGCAGCAGGAGTGAATACATTGATCATCACCGTCATAAACAGGCACAGAACCAGCGTAAAGGCCATCCAGAATTTGAAGTTGGACTTAATGTCCTGTATAAAGATTGGAAGACTAAACATTTGATTTCCCTCCGTAGAATTGCATAAAGTATTCCTCCAGCGTGTGCTTCTCTTCCTTCAGATAGCGAAGTCTGCAGACGGACAGAGCAGCAATCAATTCATTGATCCGGCTGTCCGGAACAGATATTCTGACAATCCGAGTCTGTCTGTCATATAACATCTTAGGAAACTGAACAAGAAGCTTATTCAGGTCTGCTTCCTCTTCACATTCCAGCTCAAACGTCTTCAACCGAGAGTGTCTCAATTCGGTAGCATTGATTTCCTGAATCATTCGGCCATTCTTAATAATTCCGATCCGGTCGCAGGTTCTCTCAACCTCTTCAAACATGTGTGAGGATAATAAGATAGTGGTTCCGGCTTTCTTAAACCGCTCCATCAGCTCGATGAATTTACTTTGCATCAGAGGGTCCAGTCCGCTGGAGGGTTCATCCAGCAGCAGGAGCTCCGGCTTATGCATAAAGGCCAGAATAATTCCTACTTTCTGCTTCATACCCTTGGACATGCGCCGTAGTTCCGAAGCAGGATTTATCTCAAAGAAATCTTCCAGTTCTTTCTCATAACTCAGATCCTTCATACCGCGCATCTTGGCGATCATCCGGATATAATTCTTACCCGTCATATCGACCGGAAATGCAATCTCCCCGGGCAGATATCCGATCTTGCTCTGGAGCTGCTTCTGATCACGCCAGCAATTTAAGCCATCGATGGTTGCGGAACCGCTTTGCGGCTGATAAAAGCCCATCAGATGTCTCATAGTAGTAGACTTGCCGGCACCGTTCGGCCCAAGAAAACCATAGCATTCGCCTCTCTTCACAGAGATGGATACATCGAAGACGCCTCGTCCATTCTTAAAATCTTTCGTTAGTTTATCCAGTACGATTACTGACATAATAAAACTCCTTGAAAATATCCGACATTGTGTTGCATAATAATTATACTATGATATTATAAATGTTCAACCAACAGTTGTATAGGATATGTTGGATTGCGAAAGGAGTTTATTATGAACAAAAATCCTAAGCGAAAAATGCAGACAAGATCCAACCTAATCGATTCCTTCTGGTTGTTATATAAAAAACGCCATATCAGAGATATCAGTGTGAGAGACATAGTAGAGCTCTCAGGGTATAACCGAAGTACTTTCTATGAATACTTTACTGATGTTTATGATCTTATGGATCAGATTGAGCTTCATATCATCGAGTTACTAAAAGATGAAATGGTAAGAAATCTACAGGATACAGAGGACCCGGATATTATCAACCGAATGGATTTGTTTTTCAAAAAGAATGGAGAATACCTAAGTGTATTATTAGGGGAAAAGGGTGACCCTGCCTTTGCAGTTAAATTGAAAGCAGCGATCAAGCCGGTTCTAATGCAAGTCTTGCAGCTACCCAAATTGGATTACGAAAGTCAGTTATTATTTGAATTCTCACTGGGTGGACTGCTGTCGGCGCTAACTTATTGGTACAGCGATGGTATGAAGATAGATTCTGCGGAGTATAGCAAGATTATAAAAAATATTCTGAGCAATGGTAGTTTAAAGATAGTAAGAGAGATGATGAGGTAACGGATGGAGAAGAAGAGCTTTCAAGAGTATCAATTAAGTGAGGAATTAGAAAGGGCAATCAACAGTCTGGGCTATGAGGAGCCGACACAGGTGCAGAAAAGTGTTATTCCTCAGGCACTTAAGAATAATGATCTGATTGTGCGGTCGCAGACCGGGAGCGGTAAGACCGCTGCTTATGGGATTCCTATCCTTGAGAGGATCGACTGGCTGGAGAATAAACCGCAAGCCTTGATATTAACACCGACGAGGGAACTGGCAGTGCAAGTAAGAGACGAGCTCACCAACATTGGCAGATTCAAGAGAATCAAAGCAATTGCACTCTATGGCAGACAACCGATCTCTATTCAGAAGAACGAGCTAAAACAGAAAAACCATGTGGTAGTCGGAACTCCCGGCAGAGTGATGGATCATATAGAGCGTGGAACACTGGTACTAACGCAGCTAAGATATCTGGTAATTGATGAAGCAGATGAGATGCTGAATATGGGTTTCTTAAGTCAGGTGGAAGCCATCCTGAAACAATTACCCAACGAGCGGGTGACGATGCTGTTCTCTGCTACACTGCCGGAAGAGATCAAGCAGTTGGCACAGCAGTTTATGAATGCACCTATGGAGATAGAGACGGAGGATACCGGAGTTACCGTAGATAAGATTACACATATTCAATACAACACCTGTGAGGAAGAAAAGTTTGATCTGTTCAAGGCTGTGGTTACTATAGAAAATCCTGACAGCTGTATTGTCTTCTGCAGAACGAAGGATCGGGTGGATATATTATGCAGTAGATTAAGAGACTTAGGTTATCCCTGTAATAAGATTCATGGTGGGATGGAGCAGGACGATCGTCTAAAGACCATGAAAGATCTAAGAAGAGGAGCCTTCCGATATCTGGTAACAACGGATGTTGCAGCCAGAGGCATTGATATCGAAGGTATATCTTTGGTCATTAATTACGATGTACCAATGAAGAAAGAAGGATACGTCCATCGTACCGGAAGGACGGGCAGAGCAGGGCTTGAGGGTAAGGCAATTACCTTTGTTACCGAGAAGGAGGAGCGATATATCCGCGAAATTACGGAATATATTGGCGTCGAGATTTTATCTGCGACTCCCCCCATCGAGGAAGAAATAGAACAAAAAAAGCCAGCCTTTGTGAAAAAGCTGGCGGATGCACCAATCCTTAAGAGCTCTAAGGACGAGCAATTAAATAAGCAGATTATGAAGCTGCATTTTAACGGAGGTAAGAAAAAGAAGCTGAGAGCTACCAACTTCGTTGGTGTTATCTCAAATATCCCCGGAGTGACCGCCGAGGACATCGGAATCATCACTATCTCAGATACACTTACCTATGTGGATATCCTGAATAACAAAGGACCGCTGGTACTAAAGGCGATGAAGACAACACCGATCTGTGGTAAGCAGCTGAAAGTCTCAGAGGCAAGGTTAAGATAAGAGTGTTGAGCATGGAGATGGCATAGAACAACCGCCTTAATAAGAGAGGAAGCTAGAACTGCGTAATGATCTCCTTCAGTCTCTTAGCATCCTCTGCGTCCGGATCGAGGGTAAGCGCTATCTCTAAATATTGCAATGCTTGGTTAAATTCCTGTAGATTGTAATGACATAGAGCAAGCTCGTAATAGATCGCGGCATCCTCTCCATAGAACTCAATCGAGGAGGTGAAGAGGGTAATAGCCTCCCTGTCATGTCCGAAGTAAGCCAGTAAGGTACCTAGACAATAGGCCAGATCGCCTTCTTCACCAATCGGGAGAAATTGCTCCCAGACCTTATGAATAGCAGCCACTAGTTCTTCACTCGGGAAATCCTCTTCCTCAGCGATTCGCTCCAATAAGGTATTATAGAATTCCAGGAAGGTTCTTGAATCCCATCTCGTATAGCGGAGAAAGGTCAGCAGTTCTCTTGTGGTAAGAGACTTGTGAAGCGGAACAACTGCCTTCTTCATGATATAGAAATCATCCGGCCCAATGTTCTCGATGATCTCATGATATGCCATCGAAGTCTCGATAAAATCATGGGAACGTGAACTCAACAGGAACAAGGAGGTGGTAACATTCTCATGCTCATAGATACTGTGAATCACTTTTCCGCCAAGGCCTGTAAAATATAGCTCCATCGCATGAAAATTGACCGTCAGAGAGATGGAACCATGCTTGGACAGGAAGGGGTGATAGATATGGTTCATCGATTCAAGATTACGATAACCCTTGTCCGTCGAGATCAGGAGAAGATCATCCCGGAACAGACGAATCAGTCTTTGCAGGCATCGCAGAGCTACAATCGGCAGTGAGAAAGCACTATCGTCAAGGCATCCCCGGTAGAATAAGAGGATATCATTGATCTTGGATTCTTCGTAGTAGCTGCTTCCCTGAATCAACCGATCGGTATAAGAATAATCAATCCCGGCAAGAATGGAACTGTCCTTTGGATCACTCTGTTCACCCTGAGTAGTGACAGTGACAAGACCTTCAAAGAGCTTCTCATCATGAACATAGAAAGTATCCTGAGGAAGGCTGTCAAAGGTATAATTGGCAAATAGAATAAGCGGATTCTTAAGCTTGTCCTTATTCAGAACCTCACCACTGTACCTTAACCGAAGCTCTTCGTCCTTCGCCATATCAAAGGCAGCGCAGTCCAGTACTCCGCTTTCAAAATATGGATTTAAGAAACTATGATTCAGCCAGTATTCAACGTTTCGTTCGGCAAGATCCGTGATAAGGTATTGGATCTTAAGCTCCTTAAGCGAAGAATTCTGCATCATAGGTAAGAAGCTTTTCAGAAATGCATAGGTAAATCGACCGACGCCGGCAGCAAGCTCCATAATATAGATCGTGGCACTACGGTCAAAATTCGGATCGGAAGCGATATCTCTGCAGTAACCGAATACCGTCTTGGCATAGAGATGGGCGATATAAGGATTCGTTGTGATATACTGAGGTACAATTCCTTTAATCCATGCCTCCGGTCCTTGATTTGCATAGAAATCCGCCTGCAATTTCCACAACAGTGACTGTGATAAGGACTTCTCGGCTTCCAGTACTACCCCTGTGGGCGTAGCATAATTCGATTTCGAGACCTTATTTATATTGTGTTTCTTTACTATCTTCGTCATAACTATTCCTCCGAACGTAAATTATTCCTATTACTAATCGTAAGTCCGTGAAGGTGAGACTTTTCACCGAACTTATATTATTTTGCGTATATCATACTGTGCAGCAATCTCTATCCATAGTGCGGAGGCGAATTGCATAATATTCCAGGTTCCGATTCCCTCCAGCCCATATTCTACCACAAGATCCATAAGAGCCGAGATACTTCTGACATCACGAAACCAGACGATATAATCATTATCGGTAGTATAGGTAAAATAAGGCGCTTCCGAAGCTTCATCATGCTGGATGACAGCCCCAACCTCACTAGCTAAAGCAAGAGCTGAGTTATGAGTGATCGAATTTGCAATAGTATAATCCGGAATAAAGGGAAGCTGCCAGATATATCCGATGGTAGGAAGCCCAATATTGATCTTCTCGGCAGGTATTTGCGTGACTGAGTAATCCAAGAGCGCCCTTACCCATGCGAGAGGAAGAGCGGGTTGAGGACTGTGAGCATGACCCCATTCATAAGATAATAGCATGGTGCTGTCTGTTACCTGCCCAAGGGGGGTATATTCCGGTCCCTGATATAAGACATTCGGATCAGTAGGGAAGGTACTTGGGGTCAGAGTGATACTGACATAATACCCTTCCTGTCTGACACGTTCGGAGATCGTCGCAACAAATTCTACAAAAAGCTGCCGGTCTTCCTCCAAAACATGCTGAACATCCACATTCAATCCATAATAGCCCTTCGCCGTCAGGATTTCCAAGACGCGATTGATTAAGTGTTCTTGTTTAGCCTTATCGTTAAGGATACTATGAGCGACTTCTGCATCGACATCTCCGGCGCTGGTAAGTGTGGATATTGACATAATTGGTGCTACATGATAGACCTTTGCAGTATCAATCAATTCCTGATCATTAATATCAATGAGATTTCCCTCTGCAGTTATCCTATAATAAAAAATGGTCAGATAGGTGAGGTAGGGTAGTGTCTTACGAAAGGTATTGACGTCAATGAAGGGTAAAGCATACCCATTGGTCGACAGCTCCATGCGTTTCTCGTCGGTATATCGGAGGACAACCTCTTCTCCGGGGTAGATATATACTCTGCCGGAAAGCTGGGGATTATTCTGCAGAAGCTGCATCACAGTGATATTGTGAGCTGCAGCAATGCTCTCCAAGCTATCACCTTCCTGAATGATATAGGTTTCCGCCGGAAACATAATGATAAGGCTTTCACCGACAACCAATTGATTCGGATTACTGATCTGATTATCAGCGATTAACCTGTCTACGGAGACGCCATACGTCGCTGCTATGGAGTTCGCGGTCTCACCGGGCTGTACCGTGTGGATGATCATGGGGCACCTCAGAAGGCTTTGTCAGTATCTATTATATGATTGTAATTTGAAATAGTACTTACAAAAACTCGGTTGAAATGGTGAAACTCAGAGATTGATATTAAAGGTACTGTGGAATTTGTCCATCGTAGGGTTAAAGCAGCTTAATCAGGGCTTCCAGTTCTTCACTGAGGGCTTTGGCAAGTGAAAAATCATTTCCCTTTAAAGCGGTGGTAATCTTTGTCTCTACTTCTTTTTTCTTTTCTTCGGTTGCCAGGTAATCTTTATTAAAATGTTTATCATAAATCATTTTTCTAAATTTACGGAGACTCATTTTCCGAACGGACTTATCTTCGATCATCAGCACATAATCCATACAGTTTACGATGGAATAAAAATCATGAGATATCATTAATACAGCTCCATTGTACTCTTTGATGGCCTTTTCCAGGGCCAATTGAGAATTGGTATCCAGATGACTGATTGGTTCATCGAGGAGTAGCAAATTTGTATCGTTTGCGGCGACTTTAGCAAGTTGAAGAATATTCTTCTCACCACCGGATAAGGAGCTGATCTTCTGATGAAGAACCTCTTCAGCAAAACCATAATCCATAATGTGGGACAGAACCTGATCATAGGTTTTAAAACCGAAATCGAGGAATTCTTCGGCCACGGTGTTGGATTCCTTTAGCATTTCTCCTTGAAGCTGAGAGAGATAACTCATCTTAACATCTTCTTTAACCCAGATAGTGTCTTGGGTATTCTTATAAATATCACGAAGCAGAGTCGTCTTTCCGGTGCCATTGGAACCAATCAATGCGACTTTATCCGTAGACCTTATCTCAAAGCTAACATCATTTAGCAACATCTCGTCAAAGGCCATGCTGTAATGGTTCACTTTGACCACTTCCGTGTCTTCAATCTCATGGTTGGATACAAAATGGATTGCCGGCTGCTTTAGCTCTAGGAAGGGAGCTTTGATTCTGCGGGCCTCTAGTCTCTCCAGGATTTTCACTCGTGCATTCAGTGATTTTCCGCGGGAAGCTTCTGTAACATAGGTTGCCACAGACCGCAGTTGATCGATTAAGACCTCATTCCTTTCGATTTCGAGAGTATCGTTAAGAGCTAGCTCTTGTAACTCGATCTTACTTTGAAGTAAAGCAAAGTTGTAATCAATATAGCTTCCTTCAAATTCCTGAAGCTCTTTGTTCTCAAGGTGGAGAATCTTATTAAAGCAATGATTCAATAGATACCGACTATGGGTAACAATCAACATGGTCCCTTTGTGCGAATTAATCAGCTTTTTTAGTGAATTCAGATTCTCAAAATCCAGGAAGGCATCCGGTTCATCCATGATGATTAAGTCCGGGCCGGTCAACATTTCCTTGATTACCTGAATCAGCTTGAACTCTCCGCCACTAAGCTTAGCGACCTGACGATCTTCGTAGCCCTTTAGATTAGCCAGATTGAGTTTCTTCGTAATATTGCTTTCATAAGAATCCCCACCGATTGCACCAAAGGCATCCGAGACGAATTGGTATCGTTCGAGGAGGGGTTCCAGCTCCGCAGCAGTCTCCATCTCGGTACAAAGGGTTGCTATCTCGTCCTGTAGCCGAAGGAATTCTTCTGCAATATATTCAAATACCGTAATATTCTGCGTGTTATCCAGCCTAGAGAACTGACTGACATATCCGATTCTACAGTTTGGCATGATCTCCAGGGTTCCATCGAACATATACCGATCGGGATCCATAAGGATATCAATCAGGGTACTTTTTCCGCTGCCACTTGTTCCTATAAAAGCACAATGTTGACCATCTTCTAACGTAAAGGATATATTTTGATAGAGATCCTTTTGTGCAAATGAGTAGGATAAGTTTTCGACTTTTATCATTTTATTACGTCTCCTTATAGATAGAAAAGTTGCTGCGCAGACTTTTCTGTATCGTGTATTCAAAAAGTTAGCTTCGCAAACTTTCTG
>JAGFXQ010000369.1 GCA_017861355.1 Bacillota bacterium | reverse complement strand
ACCCTCGGGACAGGGAATGCATTTGCCGCATTGGCGACATACATAATTACTGAGCTCCGGAGCATTCGTGTATAACTGGTCGGTCTCTTCCTCTGACATTGGAGAAAATTGATCTACATAGGATAAATCAGCTTCCAGCATCTCTCGATTATTCATACCGGCTACGACGATGGATACAGGCTGGCTTAGAGCATAACGGAAAGCAACTTCACTGGATCTCCAGAGCAGTCCGTCTGCTACCGGTTTCATCAGAATAATTGCGGCACCCTTTTCTTTGGCAAGGGGCACTAACTCATCCTGAATCTCAGGGAAATTAAAATGATCATAATAATTTATTGTAGTCATGACAGCTTCAAAGGGGTATTCCTTGAGAGCGCGAATAAGAACATCCGGCTGGCCATGCATGGATATTCCGATATGATGGATCTTACCTTCTTCACGAGCCTGTTCCGCTGCTTCTATAGCACCACCGGGTGCAAGGATCTGATCCAACTCCTCCATGGTACCAACCCCATGCATGATAAAGAGGTCAATATAGTCGGTTTTAAGATTCTCCAAGCTCCGGTCGAGGGAACGGCTAGCGCCTTCTTTCTTCCGTTCTCCGGTCTTTGTTGCCAGAATATACTCGCTTCTTCTGTGTGCTACACATTGTCCGATCTTTCGTTCGGATTCACCATTACCATAGCTTGCAGCTGTCTCAATATAGTTACCGCCGGCATCCAGATACCGGTTTAAGAGATAATTTGCTTCAAGAACAGGAATCTCCAATAAATGAAATCCGCCAAAACCCAATACAGTTGTCATCAGTCCGGTATTTCCAAAGGCTCTTTTTTCCATATTTTCCTCCTTGTATATGATCTGTTATCATGGTTAGTTAAGAAAATTTTAACACATTTCGACTCCTAATTCAAGAAAGTACGGCAATTAATCGATGGAGCAGTGTTGATCATAATTAATCAATGCATGAAGATTATTATAGAAATGAAGTGAAATATCGTATGGATTCTTTGGCTTGTCTTTGCTATAATTATCCTATGAACAGTTTAATGTACAGTGTACAGTGTAAACATTAAACTGTACACTGAGCATTGTGCAGTAATTATAATGATATAATGTAAAGGAGAGAAGGGTATGAAGGTAACAAACATTACAAATATTGAAGCTTTCTTTAAAGTAATTGATGAATGTATTGGCAAGGTAGAGCTGGTGACGAATGAGGGCGATCGTTTGAATCTGAAATCAAAGCTTTCTCAGTATGTAGCCCTGGCGAATGTATTCTCCGATGGAAAGATTGATGAGTTGGAGCTTGTAGCTTACGAAAAGGAAGATATCAATCGCCTAATTCATTTTATGTATGACGGTTTATAAGAGAACAAGAGAAATAATTTGTTACGGGATTAGGAATTGAGATTAAGAATTGACAAGAATAGATATCAGAAAAATGAAATGGCTGTCACACAACGGTTTAGTAACCGCCGGTGGGCAGCTTTTTCATACATATTCCATAAGGAGCTACCTCATAAAGTTGAATTAATTAATAGCAAATATATTCGGAAACAACATATTATTGTTGCTGCGGATTGCATTATTAAAAGTCACACACTATAATGGGTTTAATACTATTTAAGTGGGAGTAAGATGGGAGGACTATGGGAGTACATAGGATAAGAAGCAGTAATCGTACTATCACTGTTTTTGTATTGGCTATTTTAATGACATGGGTTTTGGCGTTCTCGTTTGAAGGACAGATCTTATATGCCTTACCATGGCATAATAAGATAGAAATAAAAAGGTTGGTTTTCGCCTGCTTCCTTATCTTTTGTATAGGTGCGCTGACGAGTGACTTCATCTTTAAAAATAGTAGGGCTGTGAAGCTTCTGTTAACCTGTACAACGATTATATGTATGATCACGAGCGTTATTTGCTTTTTACGTCCCGGCGTTCTCTGGCATATATTTATGCTGGTTTCTATTTTCTTAGTCGGTTGTAGTTCTGCTTGCTGGAGTCTGTATTATATGGAGTTTACGCCTGTAAAAGATCGCTTACGTACAGCAGCTGATGTCTTAATCTATAATAATATCGGACTATTAATTCTTGGTCTCGTTGTTGTCTATTACAGCTATGCATCGGGTTTATTCTTGATTATCTTCTTGCTGCTAATTGCTTTATTACTGGTCAGAAGGTTGCCTGCGGATCTGGCTCTACCAACAATTAATACAGAGAAAAAGCCATTTAATCGAAGCTTAATCAAGGCAGTTTTGTTATTGTTTCTGTTTATTTTTATTATATCAATTAATATGGGGCTTGCATATCAGGTATTATTGCCTTCGTTTTATCATCTTGGTATTATGATACATTTTTATTGGTCCATTCCTTATCTTATATCTTTAATAGTCATCCGTAATCTTCCTGCCAGTTTTAATCGAAACTATCTACTCCAGGTAACAATTGCCATGTTGGGCTTTGCTTATATGGGATTTATGATAATGGATCGTTCGATGACAAGCTTCCTCGTGATTTGCTCAATCATTTTTTTCGCAAAAGGAGTATTTGACTTATTCTGGTGGAGTATTATCGGCGGGATGCTCGATTTAACCAGAAGTCCAATCAGAATTCTGAGCGGAGGACTTACTTTTAATACGCTTGGTCTTTTGGCCGGAAGAGGTATCGGTAATTTTATATCAATAATGCGCTATGATAGTGTCTATTTGTCAGCGATTGCCTTGGGTGTGGTGTTTCTCGTGCTAATTCTAATGCCGCCATTACTGAATCAATTAACGGAGATACTAAAAAATCACATAAACCTTGATCAGTTTTCAAAGCTACCGGTGGCGGAACAAACCAAAGTCATTAAGAAAACGATGATGATTGATCATCTGACCGAAAGGGAAAGTGAGATCGCTGATCTATTAATGCGTGGGCGTACTTATAAGATGATATCAGCAGAGCTTTTCCTAAGTGAGAACACAGTGAAAACGCACGTTAAGAATATCTACTCAAAACTGCAGATAAAAAATAAAACAGAACTGATCAATATATTGATGGAACAATATATGATGGAAAAGTAGTATTATTGGTAAAGTTAAATTACAATTTAACAAACATCTAACAAGGAAAAAATGAAAAGTTGGCTTCCTGTAGAGGTTTTTTCTGAATCACCCTTTTCGGGTGAAGCAATATTGATCCTGATATAGTATTCTGTCATTAACATTGTGAGAACAACGATAGTGAAGAAGACTAACAGGGAGATTGAGAATATGACTAATTTTGATGCTTCGTTCCGAGGGATGAAGCTGTTGGCTAATTTAAGAAGAAGAATGGAATTTCTGCTGATCATAATTACAGTGTGTTTGATATTGATTGCCTTTGCATATATATTTTCTGAGAATGAGACTATTTTAGATACCTTGATAACTTTACTTCTCCTTTGCTTGGGAATCCTACTGTGGATGATTGCCTTGTTTTGTAAGAAAATCATGCTTGCAAAATTGATTTTCGAAAATCGGATTATGTATATCAGAC
>JAGFXQ010000368.1 GCA_017861355.1 Bacillota bacterium | reverse complement strand
TATTCTTAATCCTTTATTCTTTATTCTTTATCCTTTATTCTTTATCCTTAGTGTCTTGTATCTTAAATAATTTTGATATGAATATTATTTCTTGTAGCGAATACTTCTTCGTTTGAATACTTCGAGTGCCGAACTATTTGTCTTAAGAGAAACAGAACTATGATTCTCCGGCTTTTTTTGCCTTCGATGCAGTCGCTCTGTTTACTCAATGATAATTTTACGTATCGTTTTCTTAGTCTCCTGAACCTGTTCCTTCTTCGCTAAATCACTGGTCATGATATCGATGAATTTTGCAGCAATACGGAATAGTATCAGCTTCTCTTCTTCAGTCACTGTTCCCATGAATAATTTGTAATAGCGCTCCAAATCCTTCATTGAGGCCGCCACAAATTCTTTTCCCTCTTCACAGATTGCGATGGTAACTACTCTCTTATCCACCACATCCCGTGCCCTCTTGATCACACCGCGTTTCTCCAGGCGTCCTACGATCCCTGTTGCTGTGTTGAGTGGGATGCCGAGATAATCTGCGATCTCCGTCATATTCGAGCTACCCTTCCGGTATACATAAAGCAAAGTAAATACTTCGTTTTTTGAATAATCCAGAAATGTATTATTCCATTGTTCCGGAAAAAAAAGAAATTTACATTGATCAATAAACTCAAAAATAAAACCTTCTAAAGTTCCTTCTTTCATAGCATCTGTCCTAGGTCAAATTTACTTCGAGCTTCGAAGTATAATTAATTCTAGCACCGAACTATTTTTTTGTCAATACAGAAATATAATTTACTGCGGAAGAATCTTCTTTAAGTCAAAAGCACTGATTCGATCCACCTTATAAGATGCATTTTCAAAAGCAGGTGACTCAAATATTACATATAGATAATTTCCATTAATCGCAATTCCTTCGTTCATGGAGGGAACTTCAACATAATTTAAGCAGTCGCCAATGTCCATATTTCCGGTACCTTCCTCGGAGAGCTCCGGCAGATATACGTCAATTCTTCGCATATATCCACGCAAGCCTTTATATAGCTGGCAGGAACGAGACATAATCATATAGCCGTCATTCGTAAAAGCAATTCCCTGAACCCTGGTAGGCATGGTCAGTGCATCAACCCGAGTGAGTGTTACATAAGTATCAAAATCGTCAATCTCATAGCTGTACAGCTTTGTTGACTTTAACTCATTATAGGAACCAACCCATAATTTATCATGATAAAATGTGATATAGGAAGCCATAAAACCAACCTTGCATACTGAGTGGAAATTCACCTTCACGCTAGCTTCTCCGGTTGCTACTGCGGCTGTGATATCGGAATACCATAGCGCCGATACCTTACTGCCGGTTGTCAGATAGACACTTTTCCCGTCATAACAGATTCCTCCGACATGGGCGTCGGTAGGCAGAACCAATGTGGTTAATAACTTTCTGGTGGACTTATCCATGCAATAGATAACTGAGTTTTCCTCATCGGATATGTCATAAGCTGATATCAGCAGATAATTTCCTGCAAAGATGATGCTCTGAGGGCACATCGTTGTGCTTTGGAACCCATCGACATTAGTATTGATAATTCCCGGAATAACATAACTCTTATTGTAGATCATATTTTCTTTAAAAAAGGGTATCGTGGTATAAGCCATGGAATTCTTGAACGCAGTTTTGTCTGCAAAATACTTCGGAAGAATACTTGTAGCCGGAAGCTCTCCAACTGTGACTGTCTTTACATCGGATTTCGTGCCTTCATATACCATCCCGTTGTATTGCCTCTTTGCCATCATATAATAGGTATAGGTAACTCCTGTGATCAGGTTTTCTTCTATGTAGGAATTGATCCCATTCGCAGCAACGGTTTCTAATAAAGTATATCCCTGTATCTCATCACCGGTAAAAATCTCATAGGAGGTCGCCCCATTGACCGGTGACCAAGTCAGTCTGGTCTTTTTATCTCCTGTTTTACATTTAAGGCTTACCTTGGCAGGATTCGTACTAAGATCAAGAATCGGTGACGACTCTCCTAGAATAGTATTATTTAAACGATAGGCATACACCTTATATTGATAGGCGGTACCCGACTTCAGCTTTGTATCCAGATAGGTAAAGGAAGCAGCATCGCCGCAGTAGGTGTATTCGGTTGCGGTTCCGGTTTTGCGATAGATGCTGTAGCCAGTCGCTCCAATCACCGCATTCCAACTAAGGGCTACGGAAGAATCGGTTGTTCCAACCACCATTAATGTCTCTACCTTTCCGGGTGCTGTCGTAGCCTGAAAGGGATCGGAATATTCTCCATAGTAAGCAATGTAATCTATCATCGCTTTGGCTCTTATCTGATAGGTACTGACCGCGCCTGAATAATCAGATACGGTGTAGGTATTATTAAAAACAGTAGTAACAAAAATGTTCGTTCCTGTCATCTCATCCTTACGATAGATCTCATACTGAGTCTCAGCTGCACCCGGCTTCCAGGTAAGTGTATAGGAATCCGGACTTGCTGCACTGATCTTAATCTCGGTAACCTTAACCGGTTGAACTGAGATATAGAGATATGCGGCATAACCCTGATAACGAATGGTTACCGTCTGATTTCCATATTGATTACTGTTAAAGCCTTCCACCGTATAATCGGTGATAGCACTTGAGGTTCCATCACTATATTGACCAATCAGCTCCATACCTGCAGCATTGAAGCTCTCCCCATATCCATAAATCATTTTATCGGGATTCTTTGTGATCTGAATCTGATTGACCGTAGCAACGCTGCTCGCTTGTGTTGTTGTAACATTTATTATATTATACAATCCAATCGTGACAACAACGGCGAGGAATAACAAAACTAGTTTTTTCTTCATTATGTAAGCAACTCCTTATTAGTAAACCTCTAGTAGATGGTTTTGATAAGAATAAATATAGCCTGGCTCTTTGTCAATCTTGTGGTAAAAATGTGAAGAATAACTTAAGGTTACCATATTAGCCAATGTAAATTATGGTAATGATCATAAAAGCATGCGGGCTGGATTAGGTTATGATATAACAAAAAAGCATGCTACGCTCCCCTCACACACAGATTGCCGGACACCCTATTGATTATGTATGTCATAATCGAACATGAATGTTCGCTATTGACACACATAATCAATAGGATGTCCGGCAAACAGTGTATTATGGGAAGCATAGCATGCTTCTTTGTTATACTGTAGGTCTCCGACAGCCCGTACTGTTATGTTTCATATCTATACATGAAAATATATCTGTAAGATTGGACCGATGGTAACCTAGGTTCGTGAAAAAGACGTAAGACCTAGTAAAATAGTTAAATTTATTGTTGGTAACCTGGGTCCGAAAGATGGCAAGTATTTGTTGCTAACTTTCGGAGTTAAGTTCCTTTTTACAGTTTTCCTAAACGGCGGAGCATGGTCTTCTCTACTGCGTTCAGGATGTTCTCATAGCCGGTACAGCGGCACAGGTTTCCTGACAGCTGCTTACGCAGTTCTTCGCGAGTATATTCTTTGCCGGTTTCCAGTAACT
>JAGFXQ010000367.1 GCA_017861355.1 Bacillota bacterium | reverse complement strand
TAGGGGGAACGCTAAGCCGAACCATCGCAATGAAGGTGGCGACAGGAGTTGTTAAAGTACATACACAGCACCTGAGGATATAGAGTGGTCTTAGGAAATCAACCTATCATGACTGATTTGTGGCCTGTTTCGAAAAATATGCCAACAAGGTACAATAGGAAGGATGTTCAATCATGCTAAAGAGTTTGAATAATAAAAGTCGCGAGTTTGCCTCTGCAACGCTGTCTTGTATGGGAGATGGAGTAGTAACGACCGACATGGAAGGAAATGTTACATACATCAATCCGATCGCAGAAGAAATCATTGGAACGTGCAAAGATGAGGCGATTGGGAAACATATTGATGATGTGATAACATTTATTAATGCTAATACGAAGATAAAGCAAGAAAGTCCAATATCGATGGTTCTGGAGAAAGATCTCACGATAGGGCTTAAGAATAATACCGTAATCTTAACAAAGGATCACATTGAAAAATATGCATCCGCTACCTGCTCCTCGGTGAAGGATGCAGAGGGTATCATGATCGGAGCTGTTATTATTCTTCGGGACATCACAAGATTAAAGGCTCTGGAATTGATGAATGAAAATGAAAAAAATAATTTACACACCATATTTAATTATGCTCCCACAGGTATGATGATATTTAATGAAGAGGCAATTATAACGGAAGTGAATGCAGCCTCGCTACATTATATGAATCAACAGAAGGAACAGGTGATCGGACATAGATTTGGCGATAGCTTTTTTTGTACCGAGAGTAGAAAGGATGAAAACGGCTGCGGATATGGGCCAAATTGTTCCGCATGTGAGCTTAATAAAGCAATTACGCTATCGACACAAATGGGTACTGTTACAGAAAATTTAGAATTCAATCAATCCTTTTTTATGAATGGAAAAGACGTTGAATATTGGTTTCGTGCTAGCATCGCACCGATTATGATCAATAATAAAAGAAACACCGCAATTTCTTTGGTCGATATCACCGAAAGCAAAAATATAGAGATTAGTTTAAAACGATATCGTATGCTTTCCGAGAATGTCAGTGATATTATTTTATTTATTGATCTGGATGGTTCAATCATTGATGCGAATAAAGCGGCAATCAGTACTTATGGCTACACCTATGAGGAATTATGTTCCATGAATATCAGGGGTATCCGTGAGAACTGGAATTATACGAAGCAGCAGATGCAAGAAGCCAATGAGAATGGTATCTCCTTCGAAACAGTGCATCGACGGAAAGATGGCAGCTTTTTTAGTGTAGAGGTTAACTCCCAAGGGGCGTATTTTGCCGACAAGCGCATGTTGTGCAGTGTAATTAGAGATATCACTGAACGAAAGAGGGCGGAGCGAAAAATTGTGGAATCCCAAGCAAAATATCGTTCACTTTTTATGAATATGTATAATGGTTATGCATATTACAAGATCCTGTATGACTCGAATAACCAAGCAATTGATATGGAATTTGTTGAAGTGAACGAAGGATTAGAGCGAAGTTTTGGTTTATCAAAGAAATATATGATAGGTAAGAGACATAAGGAACTTTTTGCCAATAGTTATAATATCATAATGGAACACATTAATACAAATATGTATAAGCTAAAACGAGGGGAAAGTCTATATATTGAAGAATATTTTGCTACTTACTTTAATAAGTGGTTTTCAATCTCTATCTATAGTCCGAGAGAAGATGATATTGTTACAATAGTCACTGATATTACGCAAGTGAAGCTTTCGGAATTAAGGCTGCTCGCTTCAAAGGAAGAAGCAGAAGCAGCAAATCGAGCAAAAAGTGAATTTCTTGCAAATATGAGCCATGAGATACGAACTCCGATTAACGGGATGGTAGGTATGCTGGACCTAACCTTACATACTGAGTTAGATTATGAGCAAAGAGATAATCTTCTAACTGCAAAAGCCTGTACCAATTCGCTTCTAAATATCATTAATGATGTGTTGGACTTCTCCAAGATGGAAGCAGGCAAGCTCACCATAACTGAAGATACCTTTCAGCTTAAGGAACTTATTGAGGAAATCATCAAGATGCATACGCCACGTATTAGGGAAAAAGGGCTTGAATTGTATCAGTCCTATTCTCCTACGATACCGGAGCATATTGTTGGAGATGCATATCGGCTTCGCCAAATCCTAAATAATCTGATTAGTAATTCAATTAAATTTACAGAGAGAGGGAATATTGCTCTGAAAATAGAGTTGATTAAAAATACAAATGAGGAAATATATATCAAGTTTGTAGTGTCTGATACCGGGATAGGAATTGCCGCGGAGCACATCGGTAAACTTTTTCAGAGCTTTAGTCAAGTGGAGCAAACGATTTCAAAAAAATATGGTGGCACCGGACTTGGACTTGCAATATCTAAGAATTTGGTTGAACTGATGGGAGGAAGAATAGGCGTTGAAAGTGAAGTGGGAAAAGGTAGTTCATTTTTCTTTTTCTTAAAATTTAAGGTAGAGATTCCTTCGGAACCTAAAATAGAGCAATCATCATCGGTGAGATATAAGAAGTTGAATATATTGTTAGCGGAAGACGAAGCGATTAATCAGAGAGTGATTAAAAAAATGCTTTTAGAGAAGGGGCATTCAGTCGTTTGTGCTAACAATGGGAGTGAGGCATTGGAATTGTACCGTAGAGGAGTATACGATGTCATTCTATTGGATATCCAGATGCCGGAAATGAGTGGGATAGAAGTGATGCAAAGAATTCGAGAAATAGAAGGGCCAACTTCCCATACACCGATTGTCGCACTAACAGCTTATGCTTTATACAGGGACAAAGAAAGATTCTTGGCAATGGGAATGGATGGGTATGTGTCGAAACCCATAGAGATGATTGAACTCTATAAAGTGCTGGAAAGTGTAATCTACAAGAATCAAGCACCCCAAGTACCGGATAAAGTGTTAATTGATAATAATGGACAAATCATCTTTGTGAATAATAAAACGTTGACAGATCACTATTGTGATGAATTTATTATGGAGTTAACGGAAGCTATTAAAATGATGGAGCTGGCAATTGAAAATGATGATATTATGAAAATTGAAAATCTAGCTCATGATATTAAGTTAAAGTCAGGTGAGTTGGATGCGATTGAAATGAAAGATAAAGCCTTCCGAATCGAGCTTGCTGCTAGACGCGGAAATCTAGAAGAAGCAGTCATTTATATCAACGAATTGAAGCAAAAGATTTAAGAAATTGAACTAAACACGGGATTAAAGGAGGATAATAATATGAGGATACTAATTGCAGAGGATGATTTTGTGAGTAGAAAATATATGTTAAAATTTTTGTCCAAATTTGGAGACTGTGACTTAGTAGTTGATGGTCTGGAAGCTTTGGATGCATTCTTAATAGGAATGAGGGAAGATAAGCCCTATGACCTTATCTGTCTTGACTATATGATGCCGAAGGTGGATGGAGGAAAGGTACTAAAATCGATTAGGGACTTTGAGCTACAAAAAGGTATTTTACCTGATAAAAAAGTGAAAGTAATTATGACTACAGCAGTTGC
>JAGFXQ010000115.1 GCA_017861355.1 Bacillota bacterium | reverse complement strand
CCCCATTGCTGTCGGTCTCCGATCATGATGACCATTTCCGCTTCCCTGTTTCTATCTTTCAGTTTAACAAACCCAATTGGCTGGTTTTCATCGGTAGAAATAATATAAAAGCTACCGTCCTGGTTAAACAAATGGGTCATAATCGATAAATTGACCTGTTTCACCAGATTGCCGATCTCCGATGCTATATTACCGGCTTCGTTCATATATTCTGTAACCTCCTGACATCCCATCCAATCGATCATCGTCAGTGCATCATTACGGGTTACCTCTTGTGTTAATTTCACTCTTGTTGCTCTCATTATATCATCCTTTCATAATATAACAAAAGCCTTTCATAGCTGCCTCACCTTCTATGACGGTTCTTTTATACCTAATTATAAAGGTTCAACCAACTTTAATGTCAATCTTTTTCGTAAAAACGTTTGTAAAATCGTTTATAAAGTCACTCATAAAATCATCTTCACGATACACTGGGATACGTTAAAAAAACCGGAGCAAGTGTAACTTACTCCGGTCAAATCATTATCCTTGATTATTATTTATCCTGCTTTGCAGCTTCTATCTGCTCTGCAAGATCATTCAAATACATCCAGCGTTCCATCTTCAATTCCAGTGTTTGTTCCAGCTCTTCCTTCTGCTTCATCAGTTCATTCAGCTTGGAATAATTGGTTGCAGAGGCAGCAATTGCCTGATCGGTCTCAGCGATCTGGCTTTCCAACTTTGCAATATCTTCATCGATTGTGTCGTAATCCTTCTGTTCTTGGTATGTGAATTTGGGTTTATTGTTCTTCTGCTTCCAGGTAGCCATACTTACCGTTTTCTGTTCTTCAGAAGCATTCTCCGCTGCATTCGCATTTCTTAAGTTGGATGTAGAATCTCCTCGGAGCTCTCTTGCCTCCTTGTAATCAGAGAAATTACCTTCATACTGTCGGATCACCCCATCCTCGAAGGAAAAGATCCTGGATGCGATCTTATCCAGAAAATAACGATCATGCGATACCGTAACGACGATCCCCGGATAAGTTTCCAGATAATCCTCCAGAATCGTCAACGTCTGAATATCAAGGTCATTGGTAGGCTCATCCAGTACAAGTATATTCGGTGCTTCCATCAGAACCTTGAGCAGATATAGTCTTCTCTTCTCGCCACCGGATAATTTTGCTATCTGTGTATACTGCATCGAGCCGAGGAATAAGAAGCGATCGCACATCTGAGAAGCCGTAGCCGTACCTTCCGAAGTCTGAATGTATTCTGCGGTATCCCGGATATATTCAATTACTTTCAGATTATCATCCATATACTCGTTCTCCTGAGAGAAATACCCCAGCTTGATGGTAGTACCGGTCTCTATGGTTCCATCATCCGGCGGAAGCATGCCCGCAATAATATTGAGTAAGGTGGACTTACCACACCCATTCGGCCCAATGATTCCGATGCGATCTCCCGGCAGCAGAATATAAGTAAAATTCGAAATTAATTTTTTATCTCCAAACGCCTTGCTGACACCCTTAAGTTCAATCGTTTTCTTACCCAATCGTGCCGATAAGGCATTGATTTCTACCTTACCTTCAGCTTCGATTGTCTTACGCTCCTTCAGTTCTTCAAAACGTTGAATATGAGCCTTCTGCTTTGTCGATCTGGCTCTGGCACCCCGCTGCATCCATTCGAGCTCCACCCGGAACAGGCTTCTCGCCTTACGCTCCGTTGCTTGTGTCATCTCTTCCCTCTCTGCCTTCAATTCCAGGAATTTGGAATAGTTCGCCTGATAGGAGTAGATACTACCGTGGTCCAGTTCAATGATTTTATTGGTTACACTATCTAGAAAATAACGATCATGAGTTACCATAATGAAGGCACCCTTATACTTAATTAAGTAGTCCTCCAGCCATTCTGCCATCTCGCTATCCAGATGATTCGTCGGCTCATCAAGTACCAAAAGCTCCGCCGGTGTCAGAAGTGTACGAACTAGAGCAACCCTCTTCTTCTGTCCTCCGGACAACAGCTCCGGTGATACTAAAGTATCCGTAATCCCAAGCTTAAGAAGCATCGCATTGGCTTCTCCTTCCAGATTACGGTATTCTTCATCGGCTTTCTGGTTCAATACAACATTCTGTAAAATGGATAATTCATTGTTAAATACCGGTGTCTGTGACAGATAACCGACGCGGACCTTCTTTCCCTTAGTCATGGTACCGTTATCCGGTTCCTCTAGTCCTGCAATTATTTTAAGAAGAGTTGACTTTCCGGTACCATTAATGCCGATGACTCCGATCTTCTCGCCTTCACTAATTCCAAAGGAGACATGATCAAATAGCATTCGTTCCGTGTAACTCTTACTCATATTTTCTATTGTTAATAAGTTCATAGCACTTACCTTTCTTTGCTTTATCCGTAATGCATGTCTATCGTATCATAGGACAATTATAAAGTCCAGATAAAATAAGACCTTAAGGTTCTGTGTGTAAATTATTCACTCATAGTAATTATATAGGATATTGGATAAAAAGAAATACCTTCGATTAGGTCTCCCTCAATCAAAAGGTATTTCTGTCTTATCCAATTCTATTTAATCAATTTCTCTATTTCTATCTATTTCTCTATATCTATTCTGCTTGTTTAAAAGCACTCACCTTACTATTTTCTTATGATTTCATTTCTTCCCGGACCATTCGATATCATCGTGATCGGAACTTCGAGTTCTTTCTCAATGAATTCAATGTATTTTCTACAGTTCTCCGGAAGTTCCTCGTACTTCGTGATGCCTCTGATTTCCTGCTTCCAGCCGGGAAGATACTCATATACCGGCTTAGCCTTAGCAAGCTTAACTGTAGTAGGGAAGTCTTTGGTCACTACGCCGTCAACCTCATAACCGACACAGATCGGAAGTGTATCAAGGTATCCAAGAACATCCAGAACAGTAAGGGCAACCTCAGTTGCTCCCTGCATTCTACAGCCATAACGGGATGCCACTGCGTCGAACCAGCCCATACGTCTCGGTCTTCCGGTCGTTGCACCGTATTCACCACCATCGCCGCCGCGTCTACGAAGTTCATCTGCCTCATCGCCATAAATCTCACTGACGAATTCACCGGCACCAACTGCGGAGGAATATGCCTTCACAACAGTAACGATATCCTTAATCTCATAAGGAGGAATACCCGCGCCGATTGCTCCATAAGCAGCTAAGGTCGAAGAGGAAGTAACCATCGGATAGATACCGAAATCAGGATCCTTCAGAGCGCCAAGCTGTCCTTCTAATAATATATTTTTACCGGTCTTGATCGCTTCATGCAGAAATGCCGCAACATCGCATACATAAGGCTCAACCATGGTTCTGTATTCTAATAATGTTTGGAATAATTCTTCCGGATTGATTGCAGGCTTATGATACATATGTTCCAGAAGGATATTCTTCATCTCACATACTCGGTTCACCTTTTCTCTCAACATCTCATCATCGAAGAGCTCCGATACCTGGAAGCCAATCTTGGCATATTTGTCAGAATAAAAAGGCGCGATGCCTGATTTGGTAGAACCGAAGGATTTGCCTCCCAGTCTTTCCTCTTCATACTGATCAAACAGGATATGATAAGGCATCATAATCTGTGCACGATCCGATACCAGAATCTTAGGAGCCGGAACGCCTCTGTCTACCAAAGATTGAATTTCTTTCACCAAATACGGAATATTTAAAGCAACACCATTTCCGATTATGCTTGTTGTATGTTTGTAAAACACTCCTGAGGGTAGTAAATGAAGTGCGAATTTACCGTATTCATTGATAATCGTATGTCCGGCATTGCTGCCTCCCTGATATCTTACGATAATGTCTGCTTCCTGTCCCAGCATGTCAGTAATCTTGCCTTTTCCCTCGTCGCCCCAATTGGCGCCTACGATTGCTTTAACCATATAATAGTCCTCCTTGGCTTATGTGATCATACAAGTAATATGTTTGTATATGTCACATTGAAATTATTATTCCCAATTACTTGATAAGTATAATGGAAGCAAGTTCATAAGTAAAATCAATATTAATTATGCTTGACATAACAGAAACTTATAGATACATATCAAGTCAAATGTAGTAATATAATAAACATAAGCTCCATATATCATAGGAAGAAAAATCACTTCCTATAATCGAGATGCATGGTGCAAAAGCGCACCTCTTATTATGAGAAATTAATCGGGAGGAAATATGAAAATTAATCATTTTGCTGTCTATACGAACCAATTAGAACTACTTAAGAATTTTTATATCACCTATTTTGAAGCTTCGTCAAACGATGGTTATCACAACCAAACTTCCGGCTTGCGTACTTATTTTCTGTCTTTTTCTGATGGTGCTCGGCTTGAGCTGATGACCAGACCCGGTCTGACTCAGCTGTCTCATGAACTATATCAAACCGGCTATATCCATCTCGCTTTCAGCACCGGTAGCAGGGAAGCAGTAGATACGCTGACAACAAGACTTGAATCGGATGGATATACTGTAATAAGCAGACCAAGAACTACCGGAGATGGTTATTACGAAAGTTGCATACTTGACCCCGATGGGAACCTGATTGAAATTGTGGAATAAGTTCATCACAGACCATTACCACATCTGAACCTTGCTATCCTTCTGTGACAGTAGCTTAACTACATAGCTTGCGGCTTCCTTTATATAGCTTGTCATCCTCTCATAGCTGATATATCGGGGCAGAACAAGCTCATTCTCCTCATGAAAATGCCGTCGAAGAAGCCAGTCCATACTGATCTTCATCTCCTGATAGCTTAGATATTCGTCCACCGGCTGTACGATTACTTTCTCTAGCTGCTGCCTGATTTCATCCATCTCCTCGTATCGTTCCACTAAAAGCAGGTCATTTCGATTCATATCCGTGACGATGTAACGAAAGAATCGTGGGTCATTCTGTGCAATCCCCCGTTCATTCATCACCTCACAGAATTCCTTGCGAATCGTCAGTATAAAACGCTCATCCGATAATATATGAGTTACATATCCACGATATAGATCAATCATGTCGTCTTCCCTGAATTTATTCTCCGTAATAAAATCAACGACTCTCTTTCGATAAGCCGTCTGGTGTTCCTCAACTTCAAAGTCCTGATCCGGAATATTATCCCTGAAATGGGTATGTTTCTTATATTCTCTGATATAGCCTTCTCTTGCATGAATGGCATCCGGGGCAAGATTGCCCAGATAAAATAATCCCGGATTGCAAATCGTTCCTTCGGGAAGAAGCTTAATAATCTCTCTCGCAATTACCATATGGGTGATTACGCCAGCCATAGTGTACCTCCAATACCTACCTTGTCCTCAATTGACTGCCATACTTATTGTTTACCAGTACTTCCGTGTCCACCACGGTCCTGATTTCCTAATTGATTGACCTCTATGAAATCAATTCTAGGCTGATGTTCGACAATACGAAACTGGCAGATACGGTCATTGATATTGATGATAGTATCTCTCATAGCGAGTGCAGGGAAGAACCACTGGTCATTATCACCACAATAGCTCTCATCAACAATTCCTGTGGAATTGGTCTGAAGAATGCCGAAGTTTTTAAAAGTACTGCTTCTTGGTACAATATGTGCTTCATAACCTTTTGGTAGCTCCATGGCAATTCCCAAAGGAATCAACTTAAACTCTCCGGCTTTCAACTCAAACTTCTCTGCTGCCCGCAAATCGATCCAATCGGATTTATTCTCAATATATTGCAACTTCTCAATCTGATCACTCAAATATTTAATCTTTATACTAGTCATTCAAAACACCGTGCCTTTCTTAATTATAGCAATTTAATTCATATAGTTTGCCGTGTTAATAATTTATTTTCGCATTTATATATTGAATTTTGTAAATGTCCATCTTGTAGTTAGACTACCGGGACAAGCATTCCAAGCAGCTCTTTTGCTGCGGTTGATATAGGGTTATTATGTCCGGTTATAATACAAAAATGCCTCTTTGGAATCTCGGTCTCAAAGTGTAGTTCGAAGAGTTCTCCCCGATTCAGTGCTTCCTCAGCAAAATCCTTCACAACACATCCGATTCCCAGATTACGGCTTGCAAATTTGACGATGATATCACTCATGGCTAATTCAAATTCCGGCTTCATTTCAACTCCGTTCTCCTGCAGGAATTCATCAATATATCTGCGTGAGCTTGTATTATGCTCGAGGCATATGATCGGAAGCTCTTCCAAAGCCTTATAGCCCAAGACCTGATCCTTTAACTGCAGGAAACGATTGCCCGCCACAAAGATATCCTGAATTTCTTTAATCTTTGTAATCGCAATCTCCGGTTTTGCTTCAAAGGGCTCACTGACAATGCCAAAGTCTATCTTACCTTCATATAGATAATCCAAGGTCTCCGGTGTCGGTGCGTTCGTAACGGTAACCTTAATCTTCGGGAACTTTTCATGGAACTGCTCGAGATAAGGAAGAAGGTAGAATTGGAGTGTCATATCACTGGCACCAATTCGAATCTCTCCATTCTCCAGATCAAGCATTTTACGGAACTTGTCCTCCCCTAACAGAATATATTCATAACCGCGCTGTACATAGCTAAACAGAACTTCTCCCTCCGGTGTCAACTTCACACCTTTGGGTATACGGATGAATAATCTGCTGCCAAGATTCGTCTCAAGTAGCTTTACTGCCTGACTGACCGCCGGTTGTGAGATACACAGCTCTTCACCTGCCATAGTAAAGCTTCCTGCTTTCGCCACATGATAGAAGATTCGATAATACTCCAGATCAATATTCATATAAATCCTCCTTATGGAGTTCTCAAATTACATTCATCCATATTATATCACAGAAACAAGAAGAAACAATACATTGTTTGACCTGACATACGAATGAAGAAACAATACATAGCTTCTCTTGTCATAGACGATTAACAGTCAATATACTTCGCGAACTTTCTATTGTCATAAATAAGATCAAGGTAAATCATGAGCTTAGTAGCCTCATTATGATTTACCTTGATCTGTCTCGTTACTTCGTTCTCTTATTTCATAACAACAGCATTGATATCCGTCTGCAATGTCTTAAGATCTCTGCGGATATTCAGCTTCTGTGGACATGCATCCTCACACTGGCCGCATTCTACACAGTTTGCTGCTTTTGCTTTATCGTCAATATCATTGGACCATAACCAATTCAGCTCGCCTTCGTTATTGTACATACCATAACTATTCCAGATTCGGAAATTCTTGGGTATATCTACTCCGGCAGGACAGGGCATACAATATGCACATCCGGTACAGCCGTTCTTCACTCTGCTGGTTAACGTCTCTGCCACCTTCACAATTGCACCCTTTTCCGTATCCGATAAAGCCTTAAAATTATGGAAGGTATTCAGATTATCCTGAACCTGTTCTTCATCTGACATACCGCTTAAGATAACCTTCACATTCGGCATGGAGCCTACCCAGCGAAGTGCCCAGGAAGCAGCTGATTTTCCTGCATCCAGTTTCTCCAAATGCTTTGCAGCATCCTCGGGAAGTCTTGCCAGTGATCCGCCCTTCACCGGTTCCATAATAACCAGCGGTACCTCAAGCTTCTCTGCTAATTCATAGCCCTTCATACCGGCCTGCTCTTCGATATCCATGTAGTTAAGCTGTATCTGGCAGAAATCCCATTTACGGAACTTGATGATATGTTCAAAAGCATTATAATCATCGTGGAAGGAGAAACCAAGATATTTTATTTTACCCTCTGCCTTAAGTCGATCCATGACCTCCAGCACACCCAGACTTACCATCTTGTCAAAGCTTTCTCGACCTAATGCATGAAGTAAATAGAAATCAACATATTCCTTATTCAACCTTGTCAGCTGCTCATTCAACAGGCGTTCTGCATCCTCTGCTTTCTCCACCAGCCAGCACGGAAGCTTCGTAGCCAGGTAATAGGAACTTCTGTCATAACGATCCAGAGCCTTTCCGGTAAAATTCTCACTCTTGCCTTCATGATATACATAAGCGGTATCAAAATAATTCACGCCGTTCTGATATGCTTTATCGATCATTCTCTCAGCGATTTCTTCGTCTATACTTCCATCCTGTTTCTTGGGGTATCTCATGCAGCCAAAGCCTAATAGTGATGTCTTAATCCCCAGGTTCTTGAATTCTCTTAACTCCATATTAATTCCCTCCAAAATCATCGCCCTGCTGATACAGGTATTTAATATTTCTCATTATCACTAATCATTATTACATGTAATTTTATTTCATTCAATAACTTTCCTTAAGTTTTCGTAAAATCACTTACATATGATTATACCGAATTATTTTTGACATCGTTTTTTTCTCTTATGCCCATAGACCAAGGACAAAATCATAGTTACTGTGATAAATGCAATCGTAATTCCATATAACAGATAGTTGTGACTGGAATCAATCAACAATATGCTGGTAGGGCCATCGGCTCCACCAATAATAACCGTATCTAATTGCTGCTTACGAAATACACGGCTGATATCCATCCAAGTATAAATGATAAGTGTTATACTAATGATGCTAAGGATTAGTAAAGTCAGGATGCGTCTTGTCTTCATAGAAGTCCTCTCTTTCTGGTACATTCAAATCACTCCGTTATACGGAAGGTCTCCGACTTAAAGTTACAATAATACCTTCCTTCTTCCGCAGTAAACTTCAAGACACAATAATCCGGGTCCGTTACCCCACCCGGATAATACATGGTATCTGTAGGCAGCCATATCATTTCCTTACTTTCCTCATCCTCCAGTACTTCCATTCTGCCTTTCAGCATTACACCCCGAAAGAAACGCTTATCGCAGTAATAAATACAGGCTCTTGGATTCTCTCTATATTGTTTTACTCGTATGGAGGAGGTGTTCGTGGAGAAATAAAACTCGCGTATTCCCTCTCTTCTTCTGGGAGAATTCATCGCCTTGGTATTTGGATAACCATCCTCATCCACAGAGCTTACATATACAGTTCCCTGCTTATCGATTAAATTTCCTATCGTTTTTTCTGAATCCCTCATCATAATAGTCACCTCAGCTTTTAACAAACCCGAACATTTGTACCCTTTTCATCATAATATAAGTCCTTCTATAAATCAATACCATAATTTGCTATTTTTATAAACCATAAATTAGAATTGCATTAGAATATTGACTAAATCGGTCAACAGTGCTATGATGATTTTGACCAGATTGGTCAATTTACAAAATAATATAGAGATGAGGTGGTACTATTCCATACGAGATCTTTGAGAAACTAGAGGAAAGTAAGAAACAGAAGATCATCAATGCCGGTTTTAAAGTATTTGCAGAGCACGGCTATGCGAAAGCCTCGATTGATGAGATTGTTCGTGAGGCAGAGATTTCTAAGGGAAGTATCTTCTATTATTTTGAATCGAAGAAGAACTTCTATATGTATCTTTACGAATACAGTGGTGCACAGCTGGAAAAGCTGGTGGATTCTCCGGGTCCGGACGGGAAGCCCTCCTATATGATATATACAGATTTCTTCGAACGTCTGAAAGCGATTCAGCTTATTAAGATGGAGATTGGGAACATCCATCCATTTATGAATCAATTTATGAAAAAGACGGTATTTGATTCCTCAACAGAGATACGGGAGCTGATCTCCGAGGTAAATAATAA
>JAGFXQ010000366.1 GCA_017861355.1 Bacillota bacterium | reverse complement strand
ATCATAGGTGTAGCGAAGTCGGTTGTCGTCCTGAGTGCGCTCAGTGAGCTGGTTGCCTTCGTTATAGGTGTACCTAATATGCTTGCCCTCATCATCCCCCCGGAGATATCTTCACTGAGGCGGTTGCCTGCTCGGTCATAGGTATAGGCATAGGAATATTTCGTTTAGATAAGACCACGTTATCGCTATCCTACAAAGCCAGAAGTATCTCCTACATAGCTCTCAACTGTTTTTATACTTTTACCATCTTCCTCTAAGTACCTTTTGAATAGTTGTACCAGTTCATTTACATAACTCTTTTCTCCTTTCAATGTTTTAGGTATAGAAAAAAGGCTAACGCCTTTTTTAATCAGCGGTAGCCTTCATTATTACTATGATATATATTTGAGTTTTGTTTTTGTTACATCATACTGCATTAACCAAATTATGCAGTCTATCAACTCTAGATACTTACTAGCAGACTATATCCTAGATGAAATGTATAATCAATCATCTTCTGTTGTTATCTTTGTAGTGAGTAACATAATATTTTTGTAGTAAGTTTCTAAATATTGATTATATCTACTGAATAATTTGGTTTGAAGTAAATAATAACACTTTGCTCGTTTTCTTTTCTATTTAATAACATTTTTCCATTATCACATTTTATACTATCTACATCTTTTAACTTGAACTCAAAAATTGGTTTTTGATAATTATCATGATTTAAACTAATATTACACTCGAATTCGTATATTGACATTGTCATTACTAATTTAAATCCTAAGTTATCAATTCTACTATAAATGAATACTCCTGCTTCCTCATCAAATACTGGTACGGGTTCATTTTCAAATAGTTCAAGTAGCTCATATTCATCATACTTAATATACATCTCTTACCTCCCTATTTTACCTTGGTATAACAGTAACTACCTTACCATTTTGATTTACTATAACTTTTACATTGGCATTTTCGTGAACAAAAGCACCTTCTGTATTACCAGGTAATGCTTTGGTATTATTTATTGCATCTTCAATGACTGTTGGAGTAATGCCTCTTGGGTCTACATACTTATTAATAAACTCATTATATTCTTTAGTCTGAGGCTGTAAACCCTTTTCTCTAGCAAGTTTAGTAGCTTTCGTTGTTAATTCAGCTCTTACTTCTGCTGTATTAGGTGCCATTCTTTCAAGTGCATGCTCAGAATATTCCCTTCCGCCTATAGTTGCTCCACCCTTAGGTATGAAAGAATTCCATTCAGCTTCACCCGCCCCCTCCACATAGAAGCTATGGAGGAAAGATTAATCCTGTTTCATTAGATTGACTAAAAAACGGGGAATCGAAAATAAATTTTTAAATTTTTAATAATACATTACCATTTTATTACAATTACGGCGGATGGTATTCAGTCTTATTTTTCATCATGGCATAAATGATGTTTGAGACTCGTCGTTGGATACATACCAGGGCTTGGGGCTTCCGTTTGCCTTCTTTTAGCTTACTGTGATAATAATCATGAAATACCGGATGTCTTGGCTTACCGCCTCGGGATACCTGAATCATTTGGATAGCCAGAAAATAAAGGTCGCCGTTTAAGTTCCGGTTGCCTTGTCTACTCCTTTGTTCTCTTCCTTTCCTGCGGCAGTGATTTGAAATTTTTCAAATCACCAAAATTCAGACGGTAAAGATAATTTACCCTAAGTACGATTGATAAACCTAACCGGAATCGGCTAAGAGTTGACCGATTTTATTTTTTTGTCTTTTGTATTTTTCGGGATAAAAAAATAGGCCACATTTCAGCCGTAGCTGTGTGACCATATAATAATGGAGTATAAAATTATTCAGGAAATGTATACTCAAAGCCACTAATCTTTGTTTCTTTACTCTTTCCAAAGAAGAAAAATGTATAGTTTCCCCAAATAACAAAGTTATTCTGAAAATCAAATTTACCGTTAAGAAATGCTCTTGTTTCTCCTTCTTGATAATATGCAAGACTTGACCTCTGCTTAAAGTAGCTTGTCACCTGTTCATAAGTAGAATTCATCCCAATTTCATCAATGATTTGAAATACTCCGCCCAATTCATTACTTTCAAAATTAAACTGTTCTTGTTTAATCTTAAAATATTCCTCTAAGTCCTGTTTTTTAAAAAAGTAATACGTACTTAAAGCATATTCACCCTCATCTCCGTATTCCACCCTGTTATTGTTTTCTACTTTAAACATTTTCGGGCTATATGAGACTGAGAATCCTTTTCCCATATAGTAAACAGGTCTACTACCCATTTTAAACATAGGCTTTCCGAGCTTTTCAAAAACATCATCTATTGCTGTAAATTTCTTCACCATCGTAATATTCGTCCAATCCATCTACCATTCTCCTTATTGTGGCCATTTAAATATCTGCCAATTTATATTACCGTTATTAAAAGCATTCTGCGCTTGTTGCCTTAATGCAGAGTCGGGAATATTGTTAATTGCTTGCTGTGTTTCTTTAAGCCATGATTGGCTTCCAAAACCATTTGCAGTACTAGGCCATCTTCCTGTTGATGAATATTTTGCATCCCAAACATTTATTGTCTGCGTTCTAGGGTCAAAAGTTATATAGTCCGGACCAGTGCCTGTTACCTTCCCAGGTGCCTGAATACCTATTTCACCTTTAGTAAGTGCTTGATTATAGCCTCGTGCTTCACCTATTGCACCGTTCAGATGATTAATATTTGAACCAGATAGTCTTTCTGCCTGTGATGCGGCAGAACCCGCACCCTCAGGTGGAAGAATCTATATCTCAGATTAAGGTTGGGAACCCCGTATTCAATTTTAAAATTTTGGGTGCAATTTCAATGCTTTGCTATAACAATCATTACTGTTCTTCTACAACATGATCCTCAACCACAAAGGGACGATACTCTGTCTTGTTCTTCATCATGCCGTAAACAATGTTTACTAATCGGCGCATAATACAGACTAGCGCCTGGGATTTCGTTTTACCTTCGCTGATTTTACGCTGATAATAGGCGTAAAATATAGGCTGATTCGGCTTTCCTGTCTTGGGAACCGTGACCATGGATACCGCCAGAAAATAAAATAATCCGTGCAGCTCGCGGTTTCCTTGTTTTGAGCTTTGCTCCTTGCCTTTACCGCCGGAACTGAACTTGATGGGTGCAATTCCTGCATAACGGGCCAGTTTATCAGCATTTGCAAAACGGCGTATGTCACCGATTTCGGCAATTAGCTTGCTTGCTGTGGCTATGCTGACACCCGGTATGGTTGTCAGTTGATAGTCAAAACACCTCAGCATCCTTTCGATTTCACAATCGACCAGGGCTATTTCTTCCTTTTGCTGCTCAAGACAACGTGCAAGGCTTTGGGTGATAAAATCCCTTGATTCCTGATAGTCCCGTATCGTATCACCATCATTATGGGCACATTCAAATATCCATTCAATCTTACGTTTCGTTGTATTGGACGCAATCGCTTTAAATTCTTCAAACAGTTCATTAACGGGTTTATTCCGCAGATAGATGGGTGACGGATAGTGTTTCCAAAAATACAGCGCCGTCTTCCGGTCAATATCACA
>JAGFXQ010000114.1 GCA_017861355.1 Bacillota bacterium | reverse complement strand
TTTGCTTCCTTCTTCGTAAGCTTACTGAGGATTCTCTCTTCCAGACGCGCCTGAGTGATAAATGGAGGTACTAAACCGGTAGGACTATCCATATTACCGAGCAGATAGATATAACGAATTCCGTTCTCTATGCTCTCCACCCGGAATTGTTCCCGTTCTACACTATAATCATAGTTATACATGGTAATCTGAGTCATGCTGGTATCATAATAGGTCAGCATGAACTGAGAATTCAGATCCACCAGATTTCTGCCGTTTGCCAATGGATCATCCGCCCGTTTCACCGGATTCGAATAGGTAATCTCCCCCGATCGCTTATCATAAATGGCAACCTCGGTGGTGGTTGTATTGGTATATAGCTTCAGAATATCATTCTCTGCAACCAGTACCATACCCTCGACTTTTGGATCACTATCCGAGGCACCGGTAAATTCCTTCCCTGTCTCGGTTGAATAACCGGTCAGATAATCACGGTATTCATTATAAAAGAAATAATTCTGACAGAGGTAAGCACCATAACCAAGTAATCCAAGGACGATTGTTGCTATGATAATCAGTCGAATTTTCTTTGCTTTTTTCACAACCTCGCCCTCCTAAACTCTTAATATTAATTCGGTATAAGCACTCACCAGGAATAACCATACCTGGTTAATCAGAGAAACCAACAGTAAAATAACAAATATGATTAGAAGCAATGCTACAAAGGTAAGAAAAAGAGTGAGCAAGGTCTTACCAAAGCTAAAGTTATGGATCACCATAATACCGACCAGCAACAATAATACAAAGAAAATCATGGACAGATTGATTAATATGTAGTAAATACTTTCTTCATCCGATGCGATAAACCAGGATAGAACGGTGGCCGGTACAAAAGTCAGCACCATCGGCAGCATCGAATATCCAATCACTGTAATGATGTCCTTGAATCTTCCTTCCCCTTCCATCAGGCAGGTGATGGACCAGTTCGCTGTAGCAAACAAGATCACGGCAGCAAATACTCCGATCATTTCCATTCTGACATCAACGCTCATCGGGTCAATCAGATTAACTACAAAACCTGCATACCGGCGGTTCAGGGAAAAGGATAAGCCAAAGAGCAATACCAGCAATAATGCCAGCCATACGCTTCCCTTGCTTCGATGTCTTATCTCATAAAAACCATCAAAGGGATGAGATATTACATAAAACAGATATAGCAGTTTTTCCTTCTTACTCATCCTCTCTACCTCCCTTTCCTTTCCTCTTTCTAACAGATTTGCGTATCATCAGAGCTGCTGTGATGAGGACTATGGCACTTAACACATAGCCCAGATTATCCTTCAGTATGTCATCCCGGTATCGTTTGAAGGCGATGGAATAATATCTGCGGTCCATACCTAGCTTAAAATATCTCATCGCTTCCTTATTCTCACCGGCTGCCAACAAGGACTTGCCGATACCGTCATAAGCGAGCTCGAAGTTGGAGTCAAGCTTCAGAACTTCATTCCATACTGCTACAGCGCTGGCTTCATCTCCATCATAGCGAAGGGCAACCGCATTATTGATCAGGCTGCCATATTTGGTCGCAACAAAAGTCATAATCTCTCCACGGTAAGAATCCAACACCATGATCTGACCGTCCTTTTCCTCGATTGCCACCGGATTCTTGAAGGTTCCAGCCTGACTTCCTTTTCCTCCAAAGATGTAGAGTATATTTCCTTCATGGTCATAGGTAAAGATTCTTCCTCGGGTCATATCCAGTACGGAATAAATTCCGTTATCACGATACACAATATCAACGATTCTGGAAGGTCCGGAGTATTCCGGTCCCATGATGAAGTATACATCTCCGCTCAGCTTCTGCTGCCGGTTCTCCAGGGTGCTCTTCTGTATTACATCCTGTCCCTTCGGATTCAATCTACGGACCGACTGTAACCCTTTGGCATCCACATTGGTGGCATAGATAAAACCATCGGGTGCCATATCTACCCCGGTGAACTCCGTCGGAATAAATTGTACCTGTCTCTGCCGCTGTGCCTTTGTAGAGAGCCTTCTCCACAGCTTCTCATAATTACTGATCGTTACCTTGATGGTACCGCTGAATCCCGTGAAGCTCGAATTCTCGTCAAAGGCCATGATACCCTGAAACATATTCTTGGCGATGACATAGACTCTGTCTGCATAGTCTACAGTCACCTTTAACGGTGCAAACTGAAAATCCTCCGGCAGAACCTCAGAAGTAGGATTTTGAATTATCTTCAACAGAGATCCATCCTCTTTGAGTGCTACCACTCGGAAGTGATCCGTATCCGTAATATATAACTCGTTATCCTCTGTTACACATAAACCGGAAGGCGCCTTAAAGGTATCCGGTGTTCCATTGTTATCAAAGCCCTCGATTACCTTCTCCAGCTTCATCTCCGAGGACAATACCAGAATGCGGTTGTTACCTGTATCTGCGATATATACTCTGCCGTCTTCTGCGACAAACATATCCTGTGGATTGACCATATTGGTACTTCCGAGATCGGTCCCTGAGATATTTCCGTCCGGAATATAGGCGGCCGGAGTATAATAAGCTTCATTCCAATAATCATAATTATAAGTCTGGTAAGGAACATTGGAGTTTGCCAACGCCTGACTGCCATTACCGAATACGAGCAGGATGATTATTGGAATAAGACATATTCTCTTCAATTTCATGCTCTCCTCCTATTCTTTCATACCTGATGTCGTCATCGTTTCGATAATACTGCTCTGACAGATGATGAAAAATGTGATTGGAATCGCTGCAATAATTAAGGTTACTACCGCAGCTGCACCCGTTCGCGCCGGACCACCATTTACAATCTGCATCAGCGAATATTGTAAGGGCTTCAGCTGTTCGTCACGCAAAAAGGCACTTCCTGTATTTCCCCACATGTTCTGAAATTGTAATACGGCTAAGGTTAACCAGGCCGGCTTCACATTTGGCATAATAATGGTCCAGTAGATCTTATATTCATTCGCTCCGTCCAGCCGCGCCGATTCAATTAGGGAGTCCGGGATCTGCTCCATGAACTGCTTCATCAAATAGAGACCGAGACCAAATGCAAACGGAGGCAGCATCACAGCTAAATAAGTATTATTAATTCCGAGTCTGGAGATAATTAGATAGTTCGGTATCTGCGTCACCTGCCACGAGAACATCAGGGATAACACTACAATGCTGAATAGGAATTTCTTCCCCGGAAAGTTATGCTTCGCCAGCGGATATGCCGCAAAGGAAGCAAATAACACATGCCCCAGCGTTCCTCCTCCGGTGATGATGACTGTATTCAGTATATATCTCGCAAGGGGTACCCAGGAGTTCGACATCAATACGACCAGATCATAAAAGTTATCCAGACCGGGATTACGTACGAATATCGTCGGTGGATATCGGAACAGCTCATCCAGTGGTTTGAATGCATTATTGATTACCATAACCAGCGGCAGCCCCATGAATACAGCACAGATCCCCATGAAGATGAATAAGGTAAGGTTTCCTGCCATGGAACGATTTAAAGCTTTGTGCCTTCTTCGAAATAATCGCCTTCCTGGCTTTCCATCATCTCTTGCCATGTCAGCTACCTACCTTTCTGAGAGCATTTTGTATCACTTTGTTCGTTCCAACCATGAGTAAGAACAGAATAGTAGCGATTGCAGATGCGTATCCCATCTCATATCGGATCGAACCATAATCCAAAAGGTGGGTTACAATCGTTGTTCCTGCATAGTTTACACTGGGGTTACCTGCAAGGTTGATCGAGATATCCGCTACTGCAAAGGCAGAGGTAATCTGCATTACCGCACCGAACATTAACTGCGGCTTCATCGAAGGAAGGGTGATATACCATAATTCCTGCCAACGATTCTTGATACCATCCACAGCTCCGGCTTCATATAAGGTCTTATCCACGGTCTGAAGACCTGCGATAAAGGTAAGAAAGCCGGTACCAAGGCTTAGCCACAGCTGTACGACGATCAGCATCGGAAGTACGTACTTCTCTGTCTTCATCCAGATAATCGCTGCATTGATCCAGTCGAACTTAAGTAGTAAGCCGTTCAAGTAACCATAACGGTCTCCTCGAAGAATTAGGTTCCATACCACGTAGGCATTACCTGATATCGAGGGTGCATAGAAGATTAAGGTTAGAAGTGCTCTTGTCTTTCCTTTAAACTCATTTATAATCCATGCAAAGATAAGGCACATGAAATAGCTGATCGGTCCGGTAATCACCGCAAAGATCAATGTATTCTTGATTGCAATCTTAAAAATATCATCATCCAGAAAAAGTCTTATGTAGTTATCCCATAGAACAAATTTGGGTGGCTCCAGAACGTTAAAGCTGGTAAAGCTTAACCCGATGGAGGTCAGCACTGGCAATACTGTAAAGAAAAAGAACAGTACAAAATACGGTACCAGCATGACATAAGATGCTTTACTTCTCTTCATTCTACTTCTTAAGGACCATTCATTTTGCCCTGTTTCCTTATGTTGCATCTTGTTCATCTGACCTCCCCCTAATCCGTCTGATTCTGTGAGAACTTCTCGCTGGCGGTCGGTAAGCCGAATTCCGCTCTCTTAAATGTGATCTCATCATTGATGTATCTTACAAACTCGGTAAGTGCTTCTCGCGGCTGCATCTTCTTCGTACCGGTGGCAGATACCACTTTATAGAAAGCATTGTTGACATTACGCCAGGTATAATAACCGCCGGGAACCTGAGGTATTCCCTTCATCCATTCAAATTGTTCTTTCAGAGCTTCAAAATCCTCTGTTGGCCAGGGAAGGCTTTCAAATGCCTTGATGTTCGCCGTAGGATATCGTGCTGCTGCACCCATTAAAGCTTCCATCTCACGACCATACTGTATCTGAGTATCCGTGGAGATCCACCATTTCATAAACTCCCAGGCAGCTTCCTTCTCCTTGGTCCGATTCATCATGACCGTTGCAGAGCCCTGACTTGCCACACTGTAATCGATGCTTCCATCCTCTTTCACGGTGCCTGGAACCTTAGTAAAGCCCCATAGACCCTTGATATCCGGTGCGGATACCTGTAATTGATTATAAAGAGTATAATCCGCGATGATAATCGGAGCTTCACCGGTACGGAAACGCTGGTCCACCGCCAGCTCCTTCTCCAGCTTATAATCGGTATAGAATTCGCAGTATTCCTTAAAGGTACGAACTGCAATATCATCATCGAGTACCGAGACTGTAGCATCTTCGTTATAATATTTTCCGCCGTTCTGATACAGCAGCATAGTGAATACCTGCCCATTCGAGGGCAATGCTACATTAATCGGATCGACAGAGGGTAGCATACCGAGATCCATCTGATTTTTACTCAAGATGGAAAGAGCCACCTTCATCTTATCCCAGGTATCCGGTATCTCCATACCCAACTCATCCAGAATATCCTTACGATAGAACATCATAAGACAGGTCTCCGTCTCAGGAAGGGCGAAGGTCTTTCCTTCAAACTCATAGGGAACCATCGCGCTCGGTCGGAACAACGTCTTCACTTCCTTCAAATCCGAGAACTCGGAAAGATCTACTACGGCATCTCGCATACCATAATTCATCGGCAAATCATTACCAACCTGTACGGCTACGTCCGGCCCCTGTCCGGATAAGGTTGCCTGAAGTAAGGTTCCCATATCGACCAGCTGAACATTTACATTAACGTTCTTCTCCGGAGTAAAGGTCTCATCGATCAATGCCTTGAGTACATTAGCCTGGTCACGTCCGGAACCGATCCAGACAGTAATCGATTTCGTCTCCTCATCATTCTTTGCAACATTACCGATGGTATTATAGTCAATCACGAAGGAATAATATAAGGTCTTTATTGTATGTACTATTTTATCAAGGATTGAATTATTAACTTTGGGTGCTTTTGTATCCGGCGAATGCACATAGATCGTATCCAGAGCCAAAGGCTGCATCAACACCTCAGTAATCCAATTACCAAGTGCACTCAAATCTGTCTTGAAGGCAGACAGGTTCTTGCCAAAGCGCTCGACGTCATTAATCTTATCATTCAACTGTTCCACCATGGTGCGCAGGGCAGCTTCCCGGTTACTTCCCTTACCTGCTACCGTAGTCAGACGGCTGATAATATCCTCAATCTTGTCTCTTGCGGTTGTTAATTCCCGTGCAAGTCCCGGAATATTGTCTTCCAGGTTATAGTCACGATACTGATCCGGCTCCACACCGGTGATCCGTATGATTTTGCGGTAGACCGAATTCAGATTCTGTACCACATCATAGACATCACTTACAATATCCGAGAAATCTCCGAGTACCACTTCCATACGCAGGGTGTGTTTGCCGGCCTCCAGATAATATTTGTACTCCTTCTTATCGTCGCCTCCAAGTGTGAGCATATGCCAGTCACTATGGTAATGGAAGCCGTAATCATTCATCTCATTAAAGGGAACTTCACCATCCAACAGAATCTTACGCGAGGTATAGATGCCTCGTACAAAGTTTTGCCGTGTGTGCATCGTTATATTATAGTAACCGGTCTCTTTCACCTCGAAGTCCCATTCCAGCCATTGTCCAACCAATCGCCAGCTACTGTTGCTTCCGATTGTGTTATTTCTTAATTCACTTGCACTGTAAGGATACACAGACGGTGAAGATTTATCTTGGGAAGGATAAAGCATCTGGGAGGATTTGCGATCTGCCTTCTCTGAATCGATCGTAATCAACTGTCCCGAGGTATCGGTTGCTCCTGCAGCATCAAGCGCAGCCTTCACCTCCTCATAGCTTTGTACCTTCGGAGAATTATTCAATATAATCTTGCGAAGAAGCATCGGCTCTCTTCTGGAATATAAGGTGATCGTATGAGTACCGGTGGAAAAATACACCGCCAGCTTCTCCGTCACATAACCGTCACTATCATATAAATACCCGGTAATCCAATCGGGTGCTTCGATTTGCTTGGGCTTCAGATCATTTCCACGGTTATCCTGCGCCCATTCATTTACACCATTTACCCATATTCTTGAGAATTCAATGAGATCCAACTGAGTATAGGGCAATGCTCCGTCTATAAAAATACCACGTTGAATCGATGCACTCTTACCCTCGATCGGATAATAGAGCAGAGAAATATCATAGAAGCCTTCTTCCGGGATGGTCACTTCATATTCGATCAGACCTTTCTCCTCGGTGTAGATTGAGGTTCCGGTCATTCCTTCATAATCTGTATATTCCTTCACGTCCATGTTCTCTGTTCGAACATAGTCTTTCGCTTCAATCACTAATTCCTTATCCGGTCTTTTTGAAGTATCGTACTGGGCTATGTAATCATTGTAATCCGTCCCTTTGATCCCTGTTTCACTTAACAGCTTCTTATATTCTTCAAGAGAAGTATCGGTTTTTGCACTAACTTTACTTTTGCTACTTCCGACACCACTCAGACCCAGTGCTATGATCAGTAATATGGCTATGACCTGCCTCCATCGATTCGCCTTCAACATGCTGTTATCTCCTCCTTAATAGTGCATGGTGGTGCATTTAATATTGCATTTTTCTATCCTATGTGTGCATTGTAGCATAGTTATGAGGAAATGACAATAGCTCTTTTTGTGTATTCTATTCATTTTTGCATTGTATTTATCAAGTTTTCTATATATTATGCCTAGAAATCTTAATAATCATAGAGTGCATTGTTTTTACATATTTCGAGCCATAAACAAGCGTAACAAAAAGGAAGTGGCAATATTTTGCCACTTCCTTAGATACATTTTATAATGCATTTTGTCATTTTATTTGTTTATATAGTTCTAATTCGGTTTATTTGATGATTGACGGAAGATAACTTCCACTCCAATGAAGATAATCTCCTTCGGGAAGGTTGGATTCTGAATTCTCCACATCAGCTGCTGTACCAGTCTTCGCCCAAGTCTTTGATTTCCCACTCTCACTGTGGTTAAGAAGGGTTCCACCTGTGACATCCCCTCGACATTATCATATCCGGCTACTGCCACATCCTGAGGTACGGATAATCCTTTTGTTCTGAGACATCGAATTACATCCAGGGCAATATCATCGTTTGCACATACAATTGCTTCCGGCAGTGTCTGGAAGCTGTTCAACGCTTTATCAACCTCATCCGTCTTGTAAAACTTATTTTGTACATGATAGGTAGCTACGATGGATTCATCCAGTCCGATCCCGGCTGATTGTAGCGCATTCAGGTATCCCTGATAACGGTCATTAATCGTCTTACAGTAAGTGATATCACCGATAAAACCAATTCGTTTCATACCATGAGCGATCAGATCCAGTGTAATCTTCTTCACACTGTTCAGTCCCTCACAGATCACAATGTCTCCATACTCGGCGATACTGTCCGGATTACTTGGGGCATCCAGGAAAACTACCGGTATATTCTGTTTCATAATCTGATCAATATAGTCATTGGAGAAAACACTAAGAATAAGGATTCCGCTAACCTCTGCCTGTAAATCAAGTGGAAGCACCAGATTCTTTTCATCCTGCTCACTGATAAAGTTAAATTGAAGCTTGCAGCCATATTTATTGAGTTCATCCGAGATACCCATGATAATACTGTTCCAGAACACAGAGATCTCTCGTCTGGTCAATACTACGATTGTCTTGGTATCATCGATCTTATTTCTTAATTTGAATTCGTTCAATACTACCGGAGACAGCTTAGAATACCCCATCTCATATGCCTTCTCTATGACCACATATCTGGTTTCATAAGAGACCGTGTCACTGTTATTCAAAGCTTTTGCAACTGTATTCCTGGATAGGTTCAGCTCCTTCGCTACATCCTGGATGGTAACCTTTTTCATTATAACTCTCTCCTTCTATCATTGCTTATGTTTTATCTTCAAGTTTTTGCACGAAATATTGCATACTCGAAGTTTACTACATCCTAGTGAATCTTTCAAGCAAATCTTCAGCAATTGGCAACAAAATGCTAAGCAATGCACAATTATAGTTTGCATACCGGCTAAATACGCATATCCACAACTGAGTCAAGGAGTTCGGATCCGTTATTTTCTTACTGTTTCTCTATGAATTCCAGATTTTTTCGTATCAGATCACATCTTTGCTGTACGCAATCGACAGAGCGAAGAGGATCGGAGGGTGTATGGAAGGTATAATCTACAAGCCGGTCAATCGTTGTGGCAGCTACATGAAGCCTGGTATCGGAAGATGCATAATAGATATATACTTCGCCATTCTCTCTTGCGATTGCTCCGTTTGTGAATACAACATTCGATACATCACCGACACGTTCCATTCCATTCGGTGCTATATAGAAGCCGGACGGCTCTGCGATTACCTTTGTCGGGTCCTTCAAATCTGTTGCAAATACATAGATCACATAGCGAAGGCCTGCTGCCGTATTGCGTACACCGTGCGCAATATGGATCCAGCCCATATAAGTCTTAATCGGAACAGCACCGGCACCATTCTTAACTTCCGTTATAGTATGATATTTTCTTCTACTGGTTATGATTTCTTCATCAATTACAGCATTTGTGATATCATCGCAGAAGCCGACCCCAATTCCTCCGCCGGAACCGGTCTCGATAAAGCCGTCCATCGGACGGGTATAGAACATGTATTTTCCATTCACAAATTCCGGATGTAGCAGTACATTTCTCTGCTGT
>JAGFXQ010000113.1 GCA_017861355.1 Bacillota bacterium | reverse complement strand
TCCGCTGCATTCAGTTCACTTATCATCAGATCAATCCTATGCTTCAACTCTTCCGGCATATCCACTTTGGGTGCTTTCTCGTGAAGTAGCCAAGTTGCAGCATAATGTGAGTCTGTGATTTTGAACATCGGTGGTTCTTTCTTTAAGTCAATATTCAGAGCATAGATATTGCGGGGTGCAAAGGAATCTCCATCCACCTTATGTAACAGATTCGGCGGGCTTCCGGGAATTGTATAGAGCTTATCCTCGGAACTGTTCAAATCCGGCATAGCCGATAATAGTCCCCAGGTATAAGGGTGTCTCGGTTCATAGAATATCTCCTCTGTGGTACCCATCTCGACAACTTTACCTGCATACATTACTTCAACATAATCGGCAACCTTAGCCACCACACCGAGATCATGGGTGATGTAGATTACCGAGATACCTGTCTTAGCCTGAATATCCTTGATTAACTCCAAAATCTTAGCCTGTATTGTTACATCCAGTGCAGTAGTCGGTTCATCACAGATCAGAAGCTCCGGATCGCAGGAAAGAGCAATGGCGATCACCACTCTTTGACGCATACCACCGGATAACTGATGGGGATAGTTCTTCATTCTCTTCTCCGGGTCTGTAATACCAACCAGCTCCAATAGCTGGATTGCTTTCTGATAGGCTTCCTTCTTCGGAGTTTTATAATGGTAGATCATGCCTTCCATGATCTGAGCTCCCACGGTCATGGTCGGATTGAGAGAAGTCATCGGATCCTGAAATACCATGGCAATCCTTTTCCCATTAATATGTCTTCTCATTTCCTTCTTCGATAGGGTCAGCAGATCGGTTGTAACCTCCGCTCCATCCCGATTATCGGTAAAATGAATGCTGCCACTATTTATTTTTCCATTATTACTTAGAATACCCATAATCGCCTTTACGGTAACTGACTTTCCGCTGCCGCTCTCGCCAACAATAGCAAGTGTTTCCCCCCGATAGAGAGAAAGATTCATGCCTCGGATGACATTGACCTCACCTGCAGAGGTTGTAAAGGAGATGGATAGATCTTTAATTGATAATATTTTCTTTTTCTCCATATGCCGCCTCCTACATTTCCTTCATCTTAGGATCAAACGCATCTCTAAGGCCATCTGCCATCATATTAAAGCTCAACATAATCAGTGCTAATACAATTACAGGAAAAATGATCATATACGGATGAGTTGTAAATGACTTAAAAGCATCACTGATCAAGGATCCAAGCGAAGCTAAGGGTGCCGGTACTCCCAGACCGATAAAGGCCAGGAAAGCTTCGGTAAAGATAGCATTCGGAATGGAGAACATGGACATAATGATAAGCTGACCGAAGATATTCGGCAGTATCTCCTTGAAGATGATAAAAAGGTTCTTTGCTCCCAAGGTCTTTGATGCCAGAATAAATTCCTGCTCCTTCAGCTTGAGAACCTGTGCTCTTGCAATTCGGCTCATACCAATCCATCCGGTAATCGCCAATGCCAGGGTGATTGTTACTAAGCCAGGCTTGAATACCAGAATCAGCAAGGTAACGATAACCAGCGTCGGAATTCCGTTCAATATCTCGGAGAAACGTTGCAGTACCATATCCACTTTTCCGCCAAAGTAACCGGATACGAGGCCATAGATCATACCAAAACACATATCTACGATTACAGCTACCAATGCGATATAGAGTGAGATTCTTGTTCCCGTCCAAGTTCTGGTGAAGATATCACGTCCAAGGACATCCGTACCAAACCAATAATAGATGTCCTCCAAACCTGTCTTCATCGAAGGGTCTTCGGAAATATACTTATTCTGTGTGATGGAACCGGTTGAGGTATGCATTTTCTCGGAACCATTAAAAATGCCGAGCTTCTCGATACCGGGAATCCTTGGAGCCAGATTCTGATGGGCAATGACCTGTGAATCATAAGTGTGACCGGTCATATTGGGGCCGATCACCGCCATCGTTATGACAATAATGATGAAGATGATGCCGACTACAGCACCTTTATTCTGGGTGAAACGTGCTAAGATATCCTTCCAGATTGGCTTACTGGGAAAGGTCTCATCTACGCGGGAGATTTTCTCTGCACCAACCAGTTCAAAATCCTCCGGGGTAAATTCAAATTCTGTACTATTCATGTTCGTCCCCCTTCGCCAGTCTGATTCTGGGATCAATCACGCCATAGAGAATATCTACGACAAGCATGATTCCAATATACATAATGCTATAGATAAAGGTTAAAGCAACCACCACATTGTAATCGTTGGATTGAATAGCCGATACCAGGAGACTTCCTATTCCGGGGATTGAGAATAATTTCTCAATAACCAGACTTCCTGTCATCAAGCCAACCACCAACGGAGCCAATACCGTGATAATCGGTATTAATGCATTACGAAGTGCATGCTTGAAGATCAATTGGAAGCTGTTTAATCCCTTGCTCTCTGCCAACAGCATATATTCCGAACCTAATACCTCGAGCATCTCCGTTCTGGTAAACCGTGCAACGGTAGCCACCGTAAACATGCAGAGAGAAATAGTCGGCATGATTGAGGAATAGAGCGGTGCCTCCATCTGGTACAGCAACGGGAACCATTTTAAACGGAAGCCCAGTGCATAGATTAAAGCCATAGCAAATACATAAGAGGGTAAACTGACGCCCAGTACGGAGATTACTGTTGTAAAGGTGTCATAGATGGTATTATGCTTAATGGCTGCTACGATACCTAAGATTAACCCGATGATGGTTCCGATTAAGATCGCCTGTCCTCCGATTCTAAGAGAAATCGGTAATCTTGTCTCGAGTAACGCAGTAATCGGTGTATTTTTCGATATTGTATAGGAAACCCCAAAATCCCCACTCAACATTGCTTTTATGTAATTCAAAAACCGGATCATAACCGGCTGATCCAACCCATACTTTGCATTGATGATCGCTCGCTGGGTATCGGTTAATTTCTCATCATTGAAGGGTGAACCGGGCATGAACTCCAACATAAGAAACAGTACTAACAAAATCACAAGCAGGGTTATCACAGAGATAATGACCCGCTTCATAATATATTTTTTCACTTATTCACACTCCTTACCATATTATGAGGTTTAATCCACAGAGCTTAAGATTTTTGCGTATATAATCTACAATAGGAGTCTTGCATGAATCGCAAAACTCCTTAATCCTATAGTCCTTATATCCGGCTATGGACCAACCTAATCATTACCAAGAATAGTGACGCTAACATCTGGGGCATGCCCTGCAGAGCGTCACTATTTCTTCGTAATTGATCAATTCGGGGCTGTCGTAAAAACAACTAACGATTTGAAGTTAGATTGATGTGACAGCACTTCCTTGATTATGGTTATTCTTCTTATTAGTTCATAGTCGCATTCTTATAGATTCTGTTGATACCAACCGAATGGAATTCAATGCCTTCCACACCGGCTTTGATCATAACTGCATCACCTTTTTGATATACGGGGAGGATAACAGCTTCATCCATTACCATAGTTTCAGCCTTCTTCAGTGCTTCCCATCTTGCTGTTAAGTCAAGAGCTAATTCACCCTTCTTCGCTGATTCGATGATTGCATCATAATCTGCATTCGACCAGAAACCATAGTTATTCGGGCTGCCGGTAGTCCACATATCAAGGTAAGTCATCGGGTCAGCATAGTCAGGACCCCAACGGGTTAAACCAAGTTCAAAGTCACCTTGCTGTAATCTTTCAACACGAGTCTTCTTTGGCATAGTCTGGATCTCAATCGTGATACCCGGTAAAGTTGTCTGGATCTCTGATTGAACAAACTGTGCAACATTGATTGCAGATTCGGTATCTTCTACGATCATGGTATATTTTAATTCACTGATGCCGAGCTCAGTCTGAGCTTTCTGCCAGTATTCCAATGCTTTCGCTTTATCTGTGGTCAGATAAGTACCGGTAGTTTCACGGAAATCCTTGCCGTCCGGTCCGGTAGCAAGTAACGTAGGAACTGCGAAATCAGCAACAATAGAGCCATCCTTTAGGATGTTCTTAGCGATAGCCTGCTTATCATAGGATAAGGCAAGTGCTCTACGAAGGTTCGCATTCTCAAGTCCTGCAACCTTCTGGTTCGGGGATATGTACCATAAGTAACCTGCCATAATATTATGGAATTCCGGATCAGCCTGGAATTGCTCCACCTGCTCACCGGATAAGGTAGCAACATCAAGGTCACCATTCTGATAGGACAACATCGCCTGCTGTGAATCTTTGATTACCTGATACTGGATACCATCTAAAGCAACCTTGGAAGCATCCCAATAGGTAGGGCTCTTCGTTAAGCTGATTGTAGTAGCAGCCGGTTCGTATGCGGAAATCATGAATGGTCCATTGCTTAAGATTGTCTGTGGAGAAGTTCCGAAACTGTCTCCTGCTGTGGTAAAGAACGCTTCGTTTACCGGAAGGAAAGAAGGGAATGCCATCAATGACTCAAAGAATGGAACCGGAACATCCAGGGTTACCACTAAAGTCTTATCATCCTGAGCAACTACGCCTAATTGATCCGGGGTAGCTTCACCTGTGGTAATTGCAGCTGCATTCTTAATACCTGCGATCTCTGCAATAAAAGCATATTCACTTGCAACTGTAGGATCTACAAGGCGTCTCCAGGCAAATACGAAATCACCTGCGGTTACCGGAGTACCATTTGACCACTTCGCATCTCTCAGCTTAAAGGTGTAGGTTAAGCCGTCTGCGCTTTTGTCAACTGATTCTGCCATTGCAAGAATTGGTGTACCTGCGCCGTCTACGGAATATAAACCTTCCGTAACTGCTGCTAACACCTCAAAGGACGTGCCATCTGTAGCGATCTGAGGATCCATAGATGCTACCTCCACGTCAAAATGTACCTTCAGGATCTTGCCTGAGGCTTCGGTTACATCGGCTGCTGCGCTGTCTGTAGTATCTGTGTTCTTCGTAGCATCTGCATCAGTGGATTTTTTGGAATCACTGCTGCAGGCTGCTAATGAGAACATCAGTAATAGTGCGAGCATCAATGCGATCATCTTACTAATTCTCTTCATATATTCTTCTCCTTTTCTCAAAGCGCAAGACAATTTTTTGTATAAAAAAAGCGATCACGTAAAATTCCTTCAAAATTTTCTGACCACATTGTCTTTTGCCAAGATTATGGAAGTTATTATATCCACTACGATACAGTTTGTCAATATAAATTTGTAGAGCAATGTAGCGTTAATTCGATAAAGCTTTAAACCAGTATCCCTGGGAAGCTGCAAACCACTAATGCATCCACCTATGCAGAACCGGAATTGCCCCTACTATCAGGATCATACCCATGATGGCAGGTGCTGCATGACCTAATGATACATAAATTTGTCCACCAATGATGGGTCCAATCATTTTCGCTAAAGCCTGAATTGATTGACTGCCTCCTTGAATCCTCCCTTGTTCACCAGTATCAACCGACTTTGATAACATCCCATTGAAGGAAGGCCCAAAAATCGAGTCACCAAATCCAAATAGAAACATTCCAACGATAAGAAATGGATAAAATGAGAATATAGCTGAGGCTGCAATAAGGCTATAGCCTATTATCTCCGAAATCATTCCAAGAATTGCTATTTGTTTATCACTTAATCTGGTTAAAAGCTTCGGCATAATCAAACCTTGTGAAATGATATCCTGGATGCCAATGATTGAAAACATCAATCCAATTAGTGCAGGCTTCCATAGGAATGTATCCATTGTGAATTGTGAAAAAATTGCTTGTAAGGATCCGTTTGGTATCCAAAGTAAGAAGGCTGAGACGAGCAGTCTTTTTATACTTTTCATGGAAAGTATATTTGCAAGCTGTGTAAATGGGTTAAGTCTTACAAAGGTGATCTTCTGAAGTCTGTTAATCTTATCAAGGCTCTCAGGCATAAAGAAAATTCCGTAAATAGCATTTAATAAAGTTATGACTGCTCCAAAATATATAGGTACAGAATATCCAAACTTGGCAAGTAATCCCCCAATCGTTGGACCGAGGACGGCACCAACACCTACAACGGCACTCACCCATCCAAAGTACTTGGTTCTCTCTTCTCTGGGAATAATGTCTGCAAAATATGCGAAGATAGTGCTCACCGTCCCGCCTGTGATACCATCAATAATACGTCCGACAAATAGTATCCAAAGAGCTCCTCCTATTCCAAAAATCAAGTATCCAATCACTGAGCCCAAAAGGCTCACTAAGAGAACCGGGCGACGCCCATATTTGTCACTTAAAGCTCCAAGACCAGGCGCAGCAAAAAACACACAGACTGCGTAGCTGGAGGTTAGTAATGTAACCACAATCGCTTGTTCTCCCGGACTGCTTATATAGGGCTGAACTAAGAAAGGAACGACAGGTGCGATGATACTGAAGCCTATTCCGCAAAGAAACACTGACATAAGACCAAATATTAAGGCCCTTCTATCTATGGTTTGTTCTTTTATTTGCTTATTATTTTGTGTAAATTTCATCATTTGAACTCTCCTTGATATCATATTATTGTTTCCTAGGAAACATTTTTATAATATCAAGTTTTTGTTTCCTTGTCAACAATAATATGTAAACAGTGAATTAGTCAAAACTAACTTTCGTATATTACTATACAAAAAAGCAGCCTTCTTATAAAAGTGAAGGCTGCTTGTAACCAATCTATTGTTCAATTTAATCCGGTTTATTATCTATACCCATTTTCTTAATTTCTTCATCTAAATGTCTGCAATACTTTTCCACGAAGCTAATAACACTGTCAAATTGTTCATCCGAAATCTGCTCAAATACAGCTTTATCACGCTCTTGAAAACTTTTGTGCAGTTCCTCATGAACTTTATAAATTCTCAGTCCTTGTTCCGTAAGCCGAAAATAAATTTCTTTCTTATTATCCGGCTTCTGGTAACTTTCAATCAAACCCTTTTCCATTAGTTTCTTTGTCATTTTACTGATAGCGCCTCTTGTCATATATAGAGACTCTGCCAGCTTTGTAACATTAGAATCCACATTTTTCCCAATGCATTCAATATAATGTACTTCAGAAGACTTATATTCCTTAAGAGCATCCTCCATCTTAAACTTATTCAGCCAGGCCATTTTGTTGAGTAATTCCCTTAAGCCCGACATTACTTGTTCTTCTTTATACATGGTCTGTCCTCCTAATCATTGTTGTATTAGAAATACTATAACAGAATTTTGTTTCCATTTCAACAATGTTTAATTAATTGACCATTGGTGCGATTGAGATAAAATAAATAAAAAAGGTTACTTCGTCAGTTTATCCACAATACTTCGGATCTCCTGTAATTTATCCTCGGCATTTCCATTTTCAATCGCTTCCTTAACACACATATCAATATGACCATGCAATACTTCCCGGTTCACTTTATGAAGGATCGCTTCGGTAGCAATAATCTGATTGGAGATATCAATACAGTACCGGTCCTCTTCGATCATATTCAAAATTCCGTCGATCTGTCCACGGGCTGTCTTAAGAAGGCGACTCACCTTTTCTCTGTCCGCTTTCATACTTACCTCCTCTATGAGAAGAGCCCTTTCTTCTCAGTGATACATTCTACCACATAGCCTGCTTCGGTTACTGTATCACGAAGAGTCTGGTCATCTACCTCTTTCTTTAAATCAACAACTGCTCTATTCTTCTTCAGTTCCACCTTAGCTTCTACACCATCGATGGAATTCAGAGCCTTTTCGACTCTTGCCTGGCAATGCTCGCAGGTCATACCTTTAATCTCCATAATTTTCTTCATCTTCATTCTCCTTTCAAATCATACAACTCAATAATATAAGTATTGATACTATAAAAATATATATTCATCAATCGACAAAAGTCAATTGTTAAATCTTGTTTTAATTTAATTCATATCATGCTTTGCCTGAAAGAAACGTAACCTCAAAGCATTCGTCACTACAAACACCGAACTTAAGCTCATCGCTGCTGCTCCAAACATAGGACTCAGCTTCCAACCGAGAGCCAGATAGAACACTCCTGCTGCTAGTGGAATTCCCATAATATTGTAGAAGAAAGCCCAGAAAAGATTCTGTTTGATATTACGAAGTGTAGCTTTACTCAGCTGGATTGCTGTTACCACATCCTGTAGATCGCTTTTCATAAGAACCACATCAGCTGATTCAATCGCAATATCCGTTCCTGCTCCGATTGCGATACCAACATCAGCTCTGACCAAAGCCGGAGCATCATTGATTCCGTCACCGATCATGGCAACCTTATGTCCGCCCTCTTGAAGCTTACGTATCTCACTTTCCTTGTCCTGAGGAAGGACCTCCGCAACTACCTTATCGATGGATAATTCTTTCTGTATTGCCGTCGCAGTCTGTTTGTTATCACCGGTCAGCATGACCACATCGATACCCAGCCTTTGAAAAGACTTGATTGCTTCCGGACTGCTGGCCTTTACAACATCCGCAACTGCTATGATACCTAACAGCTTCGTTGCCTCTGCAAAGAATAATGGTGTCTTTCCTTCCATTGCATAGTTCTTTGCTTTACTCTCGTATTCGGTCAGATCAACCTGCTTCTCTCTCATAAATTGGGCATTACCCGCGATATACTCTCGGCTGGACAACTGAGCAATGATCCCCCGTCCTGAGACAGCCTGAAACTCATCCACCTCCGGATAAGAAAGTTCAAGCTCTGCTGCCTTTTGTACAATTGCCTCCGATAACGGATGCTCCGAGGGCTTCTCGATTGCAGCTGCAATCTGGAGAAGTACCTCTTCCGTGATTCCCTTAGCCGTCATGACGTCTGTAACCTTTGGTTTTCCTTCGGTTATCGTACCTGTTTTATCCAAAACGATTGTCTTAATCTGATGTAGCAGCTCCAGAGACTCAGCCGATTTAAACAGAATACCGTTCTGCGCTCCCTTTCCTGTTCCTACCATAATCGCAACCGGAGTTGCGAGGCCAAGAGCACATGGGCAAGAGATAACGAGTACCGCAATTCCAATCGATAACGCAAACTCAAACGAATATCCAAGAAGCAGCCATATAACTGCTGCCAGAATAGCAATCCCAATCACAACCGGTACGAATACACCGCTGATCCGATCCGCTAATTTAGAGATGGGTGCCTTTGACGAACCTGCTTCCTCCACCAGTCGAACAATCTGTGCCAGCGTAGTATCGTCTCCAACCTTTTCTGCTTTCATCTTAAAATAGCCGGATTTATTCATGGTTGCTCCGATTACTTTATCACCGACATGCTTTTCTACCGGGATACTTTCACCGGTCAAGGCTGCCTGATCGACCGCAGAGCTTCCTTCCATGATTACGCCATCGACCGGAATACTCTGGCCTGGTCGAACGATCAGGATATCTTCCAGGACTACCTCATCGATTGGAAGCTCAATCTCATTTCCATCACGAAGAACACTGGCTGTCTTGGGTGCAAGATCAAGCAGCTTAGCGATCGCTTCGGAGGTTCTACCCTTGGATCTGGCTTCGAGATACTTTCCTAAGGTAATCAGCGTCAATATAGTGCCTGCGGATTCAAAATATAAATCATGTAAGTAGTGCTTCACCATCTCTGTATCACTATGACCCAGACCGTAGCCAATCCTGTAGATTGCAAAAAGCCCATATAGTATTGCAGCCGAGGAACCGATCGCAATCAGAGAATCCATATTGGGTGAACGATGCCAAAGAGTCTTAA
>JAGFXQ010000365.1 GCA_017861355.1 Bacillota bacterium | reverse complement strand
TTTTGTATAAATAAATAATCAGACGCCGAGAGAAATTCGTTGACAAATAATTAGCGTATATCTGCTGATAAAACATATGATTATAAAGATAAAAGATTTGGAGCACCCTTCATGAAAAGATATTACTACAATATTATTATTCTATTCATGATAATCGTGATCTGTATTCTGTTCTTTAAAAACGGTATTAATGTTATGAAACAATTTTTTAATCAAAAATCATACAATGCTGTAGTAGCAATTGACGCAGGGCATGGTGGATTCGACCCTGGCAAGATAGGAGTGAATCATGCTTTAGAAAAAGATATTAACTTAAGCATTGCTTATAGATTAAAGAACCTCTTGGAGCACAATGATATTAAAGTAATCATGACGAGAAACGATGATAATGGTTTATATGGAAAGTGGAATCAAAATAAGAAACGGACGGATATGAAGAAGCGAATTAGTATTATTAATTCAAATGATGCATTTATAGCGGTAAGTATTCACCAAAACAGTTTTACACAGAGTGATTCAAAGGGAGCACAGGTGTTTTATTATTCAAGTTCAAAGGAAGGGAAGGAACTGGCCGAAATAATTCAAGATAACTTGAAACAATCTATTCATGATGGAAACCATAGATTGGCTAAATCAAATAATAGCTACTTTATGCTGAAGCAGACGGATTGTCCGTTGGTTATTGTTGAGTGCGGCTTCCTGTCGAATTGGGAAGAAGCAAAGCTTTTGTGTGAGGATTCCTATCAGGAGAGAATGGCCTGGGCGATTCATATAGGCATCATGGAATATATTAACAAATTCAGAAGTGAGAATGATGCTTCCGCGATGAATCAGTAGTGAAGAAACGATGTGCTTTTGATGTGAAAATTTGAGAAAGGGAAATAATCCGGCCTATTAATGAGAGAGCATTTGGATTACATGGTATTGAGATGAATAAAATATTCCGTTTTGTAAGATCTTATAAGATTCTGTTATTCGGGATCGTTTTTACCTTGTTAATGTATTCTATTGTTAAGGATGTTCACGAAATTATATTAGTATCTTCTACTCATCAAAACAAATGTGTCCCAATTATTATGTATCATCAAGTGAAAAATACGAATTTGGGTAAGGATGTAATCAGTCCCTATGAATTTGAAAGTGATTTGAAATATTTGAAAGATAATAATTATACAACCATTACCATGGAGCAATTAATCAAATATGTCTATGAGGATGAAGAATTGCCTCCCAACCCAATCATTTTGTCTTTTGATGATGGTTACTTAAGCACCTATCGATATGTTTATCCGCTTCTGCAAGAGTATGATATGAAGATAGTATTGTCCATCATCGGAAAAAGCATAGATGATTTTTCGAAAGTATCGGATAATCATATAGAATACGCTTATATTACCTGGGATCAGGTGCAGGAGATGGGAAGATCAGGTAATGTAGAAGTTCAAAATCATACCTACAATTTACATAAAGTTAAGAATGGAAGGTATGGCTGTTATCAGAAGGTGGATGAATCGCTTATGGATTATGAACAGTTATTAACAGAGGATATATCAAAGTTACAGGTGAAAATAGATGAGCTGACGGACAAAGCTCCGAATACTTTTACCTATCCTTACGGAAAATATAATGATAATACAGAAACTGTTATTAAGAAATTAGGTTTCAAGGCATCTCTTTCCTGCACCTTCGGAGTTAATTTGATTAGTAAGGATAATCCGGATAAGCTCTTTGGGTTAAAAAGAATATGTCGTTCCCATAATAAAAGTATTGATAATATGATATCAGAAGGATTGAAGACATTAAAATATATCAGCGAGTAGACTAACGCCCAGAACTGTGCAATAGAATTAATAAATAGCATAAATAGAGTTATTCGACACATAATAAAGTGTAATATATACAAAGTTACATTTATGTGGAGGGAATATGAAGGCGGATAAACGACTGACACAGGCTTATAAACATGCGATTATAGAGCATTTTGATGATAAATCGAAATACATTTTCTTCAGTGATTCCCATCGGGGGGATGACAGTGTCTCAGATGAATTCACAAGAAATCAGAACATTTTTCTCCATGCTCTGAATTACTATTATAAAGAGGGTTACACCTATATTGAAGCAGGCGATGGAGATGAACTCTGGGAATATAAGAGCTTTCGTGTGATACGACTGGCGCACACTGATGTATTTACTGTAATTAAGAAGTTCTATGATGAGAAACGCTTTATCATGTTGTATGGTAATCACAATATCTATCTGAAATCAAAGCGCTTTGTACAGCAGAATTATTATCAATACTATGATGAATACAATCAGATCCGAGTGGAACTCTTTAAAAACTTAAATCCTGTGGAGTCGGTGATTATGAAGCACAAAGAGACAAAGCAGAAGATACTGGTTGTACATGGTCATCAGGGCGATCTGATGAATGACCGATTATGGTTCTTAGGAATGCTGTTACTACGATATTTTTGGCGGTATCTGCATGTCGTTGGGTTTGATAATCCGACCAGCCCGGCGCTTAATCTGTATAAGCGACATAAAATCGAGAAGAATTATGATTGTTGGATTTCCCGCCATAAGATGATGCTGATCTGCGGTCATACCCACCGACCGAAGTTTCCGAAAAATGATGACCTTCCCTATTTTAATACCGGTTGTTGTATCCGAACCCGAGGTATCTCGGGAATTGAAATCATAAACGGTGAGATTCTGATGGTGGATTGGAGAATTGCAGCGGACGAAGATGGCGGACTGTGCATACACCGAACGGTGGTAAGAGGACCGGAGCCAATCAGCAATTATGATTGTAAAACCAACCCCTATACCGGCCATTGTAAAAAGTATGATGATGATTAAAAACGAAATTGCCCTTGTCAGCTATTATAAGAGAAAAGATGATAGGGGCTTTGTGCGTAGATTGGTGGTTAAAGTGTCAAAAGGTGCTGCGCACTCTTCCCGATAAAATATATTGATAGGAGAGCTAACTTACTATAGTAAGCCAGTTCTCCTATCAATATATTTTATCAGGAAGCACCTGCGGTGCTTTTGACACATATAGATTGTTATTGTGATCAAGCTCACATAGCAATATAAATTATATCAGGAAGCACCTATGGTGCTTTTGACACAAATACAGTACTATTATGATCAAGCTCACATAGCAATATATATTGTATCGGAAGCACCTATGGTGCTTATGATACAATATCGATTCTTAAGATTTTATGACAAATTATAGTATCATCGTTTATTGGTTGACAGAAATAATATTATCATCAATAATAGGAATTGAAAAACAGCATTTCGGATCAGAGCAATGATGATCATGCTGAATCTATTAGAAAAAGGTGATAACAATGTCAGATAGAAGCGATGAAGATTTATTGAAACAGCAAATTCAGGATATTATGATGGAGGAACAGGCAGAGAAAGAACAGGATTATGTTCCGAAGCGCTCCAATGCCCCGAGCACTTCCCAGCCGCCGAAGACGCTGCAGAGGAAGAAAAAGCATAAGGCATTAAAGGTTATCGGGATCACACTGCTTTCATTGATCGCCATACTTGCATTAATCCTGGG
>JAGFXQ010000364.1 GCA_017861355.1 Bacillota bacterium | reverse complement strand
GGAATCCTTTGAGATTGAGAAAGATTTCAGAGGAAGCCATTTGCATATCGTGGTTAATAACCCTGGTCATGCAGAATCGGGATGCAAAAAACTTACAGTCAACGGTAAAGAAATAGAAGGGAACTACATCCCTGCTGAGTTACTGAAAGAGTATACAGATATTGAATTGACGATATCTTAATTTTGTTATTGATAACCGGATTACTAAGTAATATTTTTAGGCGTCTCGCCAATACGCGAGACGCCTAATTACGTTATAGGGAATATTATTAGACTGTTTGTTATTATATGATGTGTCTATATTAGATTAGATTTACTATAAAGTTTCCACAATAATTGGAGATGCATAACAAATAATCTTCCAAGATAATCGTATGAATGCTATAATAAAAAGGTGTGATCCACTACTTTATATTTCGTTTCTATAAGTGATAAATGTAACGTGGAGATGTAATGCATGAACAATATATTTCCTTACTAAAAGTACAGATAGAGAGAGTGTGAATATGAAGCCAAGATCAGAGATAAGCATGGAACTTTATCAGTTAATGCTACGACGAGGGTATCCGGAGGAATTCTGCGATATTATCACTAAGAATCTAAATACAGATTTTACTGCGAAGAGGATGATTGGATATTTATCACATTATCAGCATCCGCCACTTGAAGAGATTGCCGATGAAATGCTTTCAATCCTTAGTGATAGGAATAGAATCATGCAGAAGAAGGATTTAGAGAAGATTAATGAATCATGGAATAATTATATGATGCAAGGCTTGAATGAGAATGAAGGTATGTAAATACGCTTCAGATTTATACGGATGCAACGAGGGATTTGAAGATATCAGAAATACTTATGGAATGCTTTTGCTTTTTATGAATAGAAAGAACTAAAATGCTATAGGAAAGAAGGAGAACAACTATGAACGAAATTCTTAATACAATCCGTCAGCGTTACTCATGCCGTGCTTATGACGGACGATTGCCCGAAAAGGAAAAGCTGGAAGCTCTGGCTCTTGCTGCGGTACAGTCACCCAGCGGCATGAATCGCCAACCATGGCAGATTATTGTTATCACCAACAAAGCTTTGATCGAAGATATGGATACGGAAGGCATGCGTATTCTAGCTGAGGAGGAAGATAAAACGACATATGACAGGTTTATGAGTCGCGGTGGAACACTGTTTTACAATGCACCTTGCATGTATCTAGTTCTCAAACAGCCGGGTACCGGCATGGACACAGGTATTGTTAGTGAAAATATTGCTCTAGCCGCTACCTCACTCGGACTTGGCAGTGTTATCTGTGGTATGGCTGCCATCCCATTTCATGGTCCGAAAGGCGACGTATATAAGAAGAAACTTGGCATCAGTGATGGATGGGAGTTTGGTATCGCTGTTCTGGTAGGTTACGGAAAAACAGAAAACACACCTCATACTCCTGATACCTCAAAAATTCGTTATTTTGAATAACTGTGATACAGCAGTAATTTTTTGTCTAGATCCATGGTGCAGGGGCTTGTGATTCTTTTGATCAAATATTAGTGAAGGTAAAGGTTCTGGAAACCTTGAAATAGAAAATACGAAATTATGAATAGTATTCATAAAGAGGACTGTGAGATTGAATATGAACTTGTTTGATAACGAATATGATGAAGTCAATAATGAAGTAAATAATGAGGAAGCCTTCTGGGACAGCTTATTAGATCAAGCTGAAACCTATCAAGAGACCGAACAACCTGAGTATCTTTGGGAGGAGCTAACCCCTCCTCCGATTACTGACAACCTTGAATCCCTAGAGCCGGAAGAAGTATTGAAGAAGTATTTCGGTTACGATTCTTTTCGAACTGGGCAGAAGGGTGTTGTAGAGAGCATCTTGAAGGGACAAGATGCATTTGCTGTGATGCCTACCGGAGCTGGAAAATCTATATGTTATCAGATTCCGGCGATGATGCTTCCCGGGGTTACGCTTGTAATATCGCCATTGATTTCATTGATGCAGGATCAGGTGAAGTCATTAAATGAAGCAGGAATTGCAGCTGCATTTATTAATAGCTCATTATCTGAAAAGGCATTTGCAGAGACGATTAACCGGGCAAGAAATGGAAACTACAAGATTATATATGTTGCACCGGAGCGACTTGTAAACGATGGCTTCAGAAGCTTTGCTGCAGATATCGATATTTCTATGGTTACTGTGGATGAGGCACATTGTATTTCTCAATGGGGGCAGGATTTTAGACCGAGTTATCTTAAGATTGTGGAATTTATCTCGAGTTTGGAGAAAAGGCCAATTATCAGTGCTTTTACCGCAACTGCAACTGAGACAGTCAGAACCGATATTGTGTGTATTTTAGGTCTTACCAATCCCTACGAATTGGTTACAGGCTTTGACAGGGAAAATCTCTTCTTTCAAGTGGATAAACCGCAGAACAAAGATAGATATATACTGGAATATATAAGAGAACACGAAGGCGAAAGTGGCATTATTTACTGTGCAACCAGAAAGAATGTTGAGAAGCTATATGAATTGCTTAAGCGAAGTGGAATTCGTGTTGCAAAATACCATGCCGGATTGGGTGCAGAAGAACGAAAGAGAATGCAGGATGAGTTCGTCTATGATTATACAAGTATCGTCATCGCGACGAATGCCTTTGGTATGGGTATTGATAAGTCAAATGTGAGATTTGTTATTCACTACAATATGCCCCAAAGTATGGAGAATTACTATCAGGAAGCAGGAAGAGCCGGACGGGATGGGTTAGAATCAAAATGTATTCTCCTGTTTTCAGCTCAGGATATTATTATTAACCGGTTCCTGTTGGATCACAAAGAGATGAGCGACATAGATCGAATGGATAGAGAAAGCATTCGAGAACGCGATACCATGCGTCTCCGCATCATGGAGAACTATTGTAATACTTCGGAATGCCTTAGAAATTACATCTTGAATTATTTTGGTGAAGCTACAACGAAAGCATGCGATAGCTGTGCTAATTGTCTGAGGGAGTTCGAAGAGCTGGATATGACGGATGAGGCGAAGCAGATCATCAACTGTGTATTTGAAGCAAAGGGCAGATATGGGAAGATGATTATTCTAGACACCGTTTGTGGTGCCAAGACTGCCAAAATAGAGGAATATGGCACGAATAAGTATAAGACTTATGGCGTGTTGCGGGACAAGAATAAGAATCTACTGAAGAAGTTGATCTCTCAGATGCAATTTGAGGAATATCTCATCGAATCCGGAGAGTATCATCTGATCAAACTCGGACCTGCTGTTCCGCAATTAAAGGATACAGATACCAGGGTATTCATTAAAGTCAGCGAGGAAGAAAAGAAACCTGTTACGACGTCCTTAAAGTCAAAAAAGGCTCGATCCACAGATACGCTCTCATCAGTAGGACATGCATTGTTTGATGCACTCAGAACATTACGGCTTGAAATAGCGCGTGAGGAAAATATGCCGCCCTATATTGTATTTAGCGATAAAACGCTGAATGACATGTGTGCAAAAATGCCAACTGCAAGGGAGGAAATGCTATGTGTCTCAGGCGTAGGTGAAGTAAAGTATTCAAAATATGGA
>JAGFXQ010000112.1 GCA_017861355.1 Bacillota bacterium | reverse complement strand
TGATGCAATACAAATCCACTTCAGCATATCTGCAAAGAGGTCACTAATAGCATTCATCGCGCTTTCTAAAGAATTTATCTTTCAAGCCCTAATGATATACAGATTTTCTTTGATAATCTTTCCAGTCAGTTTCCAATCCGATACTACCTATCCTTTCTCCTAATTTTCGTAATCACGCTAAATATCATCTTGAACGTACTACCTTGATACCATCCTATAATATCAGCTGTTCTATAAAAAGGATTTGTATAATGAAACAAAAAAAGAACCCCCTGTTTCCAAGAGATTCCTTTAAATATACTTTAATATTTGGTCGTAAGTTGGTCGTAAATCTTGACCTTTGTTTTCTCAAACCCGCATTAATTCTTTGCTTTATTTCTCCAAGCTCTTCATCGTCGGGAACAAAAGAACATCCCTAATAGAATAGGAATCCGTCAACAGCATAACCAGACGGTCAATACCGATACCGATACCACCGGTCGGAGGCATACCGTATTCGAGTGCGGTTAAGAAGTCCTCATCTAACTGATTTGCTTCCTCATCACCGGCTGCTCTGAGCGCTTCCTGAGCTTCAAAACGGCCTCTCTGATCCAAGGGATCATTCAGCTCGGAGAAAGCATTTGCCATCTCACGTCTTGTGATAAACAGCTCAAAACGCTCGGTATAATCCGGATCACTGGGCTTTCTGCTTGCAAGGGGAGAAATCTCAACCGGATGATCCATAATGAAGGTGGGTTGTACGAGGTGTTCCTCTACAAACTCTTCAAAGAACAGGTTGATGATGTCGCCTCGCTTATGTCGATCCTCAAAGCCCACATGGCGTTCCTTAGCAAGTGCTTTGGCTGACGCTTCATCCGGGTACTGATTGAAATCTACATCTGCATATTTTTTAATCGCTTCCACCATAGTGAGGCGATCAAAAGGCTTTGCTAAATCTATTACAATACCATCGTAAGTAATGGTAGTGGTACCAAGAACTTTATTTGCTACTGTACGGAATAGTTCTTCAACCAAATCCATCATTCCGTAGTAATCGGTATACGCTTGATACAGCTCTAACAGGGTGAATTCCGGATTATGTCTTACGGATAAGCCTTCGTTACGGAATACTCTGCCAATCTCATATACTCGTTCCAAGCCACCGACAATCAGACGCTTCAGATACAATTCCAAGGAAATTCTTAAGTGAAGATCCTCATCTAATGCGTTATGATGTGTATTAAAAGGTTTTGCTGCCGCTCCGCCTGCATTAGGCACAAGGACAGGTGTCTCAACCTCGATAAATTCTTTACTATCTAAATAATTACGGATCTCTCTGATAATATTGGATCTCTTAATAAAGGTATCACGAACCTCAGGATTCACAATCAAATCCACATATCTTTGTCTGTATCTGGTATCGGTATCCTTCAGACCATGGAATTTCTCAGGCAGAATCTGAAGACTCTTTGTCAAAAGAACTACTTTTTGTACTTTTACAGATACTTCTCCGGTATGTGTCTTGAACACTTCGCCCTGGATTCCTACAATATCTCCAATGTCATACTTCTTAAAGTCAACATATGGTTCTTCTCCAACTTCATCTCTTTTTACATAAGCCTGAATATCGCCTTGGATATCTCTGATATTGCAGAAAGAAGCCTTACCCATGACACGCTTTGACATCATACGTCCGGCGATGGAGACCGTCTTTCCTTCAAAATCCTCGAAATTATTAATGATATCGCTGGAATGATTGGACACTTCAAACTTCATAATCTGGAAGGGGTCTCTGCCACTCTCCTGAAGTTCTGCCAGCTTTGATCTTTTTATCTTTAATAACTCATTAATATCCTGCTCAGCTTGAATTCTTTCATCCGCCATGAATTTCACCTCTTATCAAAGTAAACGTACTCTGCATATTTTATCTTAGGCAAAAAATAGCCTCTGAGAGCACTTACTCCATCTGATTAATTTGATTTATCAATCTTCAATATCTTATATTGCATGGTACCTGCATGAGCTTCCACGCTGACGACATCGCCAACCTTAGCACCGATCAATGCACTTCCCAAAGGAGATTCATTGGAAATCTTGCCTCTTAAGCTGTTCGCTTCCGTTGATCCAACAAGTTTATATTCCAGTTCCTCGTCATATTCCATATCTAAGATTCTAATTCTGCAGCCTATATTTATTACATTAACATCGACTTCATCTTCTACGACTACTTCAGCATTTTTGAGAATCTTATCGATCTCTTCGATTCTGGCTTCAATGTCTCTCTGCTCGTCCTTTGCTGCGTCATACTCTGCGTTCTCTGAAAGATCCCCTTGCTCTCTTGCTTCCTTAATCTTCTGGGCAACAAGCCTTCTTTGGTTTACTTTCAGATCATGAAGCTCATCTTCTAGCTGTCGTAATCCCTCATAAGTCAATATGTTCTTTTTTTCTACCATAAAACACCCTTCCTCCATATTGCTTTTTATACAACATACAATACATTCAAAGTATTATATCGTATCAGTTGTACATTGTCAACCTTATTCAATATACCGCCATTGTGCCTATTCCTGCACATTGTGCAAAGTCCTTGCACAAAAGCTACATTATATCTTATCTTCAATATAACTAAATTATTCTATTGTTTTGTGAATAAAAACCGAAAGCCATTTTTCTTCAAATGACCTCTGATTTTAAACACATCGTTATATTGAAAGTGGATATCTTTCTTTTATATCGGACATTTTCAAGTTATTCAACACCCTTAAATAGATCGGTAAAATCAAAGGTGGCAAAGTAATCCTTCGGTGTCTCTGCACGTCGGATCAGCTTAACTGATTTGTCCTCTGTGAGCAAAAGCTCTGCTGATTTCAGCTTGCCATTATAATTATAACCCATGGCATAACCATGCGCACCGGTGTCATGAATGACGATGTAGTCACCGATATCAATCTTTGGCAGCATACGGTCAATTGCAAATTTATCGTTGTTCTCACATAAAGAGCCGGTGACATCGTATTTGTGATCACAAGACTCATTCTCCTTGCCAATTACGGTGATGTGATGATAAGCACCATACATTGCAGGCCGCATGAGATCCACAGCACAAGCATCCAGACCAATATATTCTTTATAGATGTGTTTCTCATGGATTGCTTTTGCTACCAGTTGTCCGTATGGCGCCAGCATGAAGCGTCCAAGCTCGGTATAAATTGCGACATCACCCATTCCGGCGGGAACCAGAATTTCTTCGTATACTTTACGCACACCTTCGCCGATTTCCATGATATCATTTGCCTTTGAATGTGGCTTATAAGGAATGCCTACACCTCCGGATAAGTTAATAAATTTGATCTCTACACCGGTCTTATCACGAAGTTCAACCGCCAGTTCAAATAAAATGCCCGCTAAGATAGGATAATATTCGTTGGTAGCAGTATTACTTGCTAGGAAGGAATGGATACCAAACTGTTTTGCTCCCATTTCTTTTAATTTTGCAAAGCCATCAAAAAGCTGGTCCCTAGTGAAACCATATTTTGCATCGCCCGGATTATCCATAATTCCATTGGCTGTCTTAAAGACACCACCCGGATTATATCGGCAGCTGATTAACTCCGGTATTCCGACGGTCTTCTCCAGAAAATCGATGTGAGTATAATCATCCAGATTAATGATTGCATCCAGCTGTGCAGCCTTGACAAACTCCTCTGCCGGTGTTGCATTGGAAGAGAACATAATATCCTCACCTTTGCAACCCATTGCTTCCGCCATCATAAGCTCGGTCATGGAGGAACAATCTAAGCCACAGCCTTCTTCTTTTAATATATTGATAATATAGGGATTTGGTGTTGCCTTCACTGCAAAATATTCTTTGAACCCTTTATTCCAGGAAAATGCCTTATTCAGCTTTCTGGCGTTCTCTCGAATACCTTTTTCATCATAGATATGAAAGGGGGTTGGATATGTCTTCGTTATTTCCTGAAGTTGTTCTAAAGTTACAAATGGTTTTTTCATCGAGAACCTCCTATATGTTTTTTATTCATGACAGTAGAAAGATCGTGAAGCATGCTTTCTATTGTATGATTATCTCTTTGGGCTGAATAATCTCATACTTACCTGTTCTGATTAATTCAATAAAATCCTTACTATCCTCCGGCTTTCGTTTAAAAGCTATTCCGCTGCGATACCTCTCGTTCCCATGGGCATCACTGCCGGCGGTATAGGGCAGTTTATGCTTCTTCGCGTAAGCAATCGCTTGTCGATTGGCCTCGTTGCTATGGTTTCCGACATTAATTCCTTCTACTGCATCCACTGCAGAAGGGAACAAACGGATCTCTTCAATATATGCAGCTTTTCGGAAAGGATGTGCATGAACTACATAACCACCGGACTCGTGAACCTTCTTATATTGCTCTTCCACAGACCATTTATCGCTGTTCGGATGGTTCATCAACCACTCTTTATCAAGACCATAGATCAGGAATTCCGTCGCCCGATAATTCGCCTCCCAACCAAAGAACACCGATAGCCCCAGCTTCTCTCCCTCTTCCTTCGCTTCTTCATAGCCTCTGCAGAACTGATTAACCCGTTCCTCCCAGGGAAGCCCTGCCGGGATGCAGCTATTACCGTTGAAGAAATGGTCAGTTACAACAATTCCGCTGTATCCGGCTTCTTTATAAAACCGGATATGCTCTTTTGCACTGAAAACGGCACAGGCACTCGCCTGACTTGTATGAAGATGTGTCTCATATAGAAATAGGCTCATTGTACTCCTTGCCTTTCACCTGCGAGGTATAAAATCACCTCATCGGATGCATAAATATACCTTCTTATTGTCAAGACATATTTTTACATTTTTACGAGTGTCCTAGTGTACCGTTAAAATTCCCCCTTGAGCTCAACCTCGAGGGGGTTATTTTTTATATATAATAATTGTTCCTATTATACATCATTCTACGTTTTTTTCAATCACTTTTTTTATTTTTTACAGAATTTATAAATTGTTATTTTTATCTGAATTTATTACATTCTTTTATGGGCCTTCGATCCTCCCGAGACTTAAACAAAAGCATCTATTCTTCTGATGTTTCAGCCTTAGTACGAACGTATGATTGCGATATTTCTGGCAAAGTTATATTTAATATGGTATAATGAGCCAGAATGAGGAAATGACAGGCAAAGCATTAATATTAAATTAAACAGAAGGGGTATTTTACCATGGAACAATATAGCGGTAGTCAAATCGTTGTGTTAGAGGGTTTGGAAGCAGTCAGAAAACGTCCCGGTATGTATATCGGAAGCACCGGTCCAAGAGGCTTACATCATCTTATCTGGGAGATCATCGACAATGGTATTGACGAGCATCTGGGAGGTTACTGTACCAAGATTGATATTACATTATTAAAAGACGGCGGAATCGAAATCAGTGATAACGGACGCGGTGTCCCTGTTGACATTCATCCGACTAAGAAGATTCCTACTGTCCGCGTTGTATATACTATTCTTCATGCCGGTGGAAAATTCGGCAATTCTGCATATAAAGTTTCCGGTGGTCTTCATGGCGTTGGTGCCTCAGTCGTTAATGCACTTTCTAAGAGGATGATTATCGAAGTCAAACGTGACGGAAAAATCTTTCGTGATGAATATGTCAATGGCGGTCATCCGATTACCCAATTAGAGGACGGGCTTCTTCCGGTCGTTGGCAAATGCAATAAATCCGATACCGGTACGAAGGTTATCTTCTATCCGGATGATACCATCTTTGAGACTGTTGACTTTAAGACAGATATTATATTAAAGAAGCTGAAAGAGATTGCATTTTTAAATAAGAATCTAATTATTAACTTCACCGATCAGATCTCCGGTGTTACCAAGACCTATCAGGAGGAATTCGGTATCAAAAGCTTTGTCTCCTACTTAACACGAGAGATGACGGTTCTTCATGGCGATCCCGTCTATATCGAAGGTAAGAGTGGTGACATCGAGGTTGAGGTAGCCCTTCAGTATACGGACAGCTACTCTGAGCAAATCAATGCATATTGTAACCGTATCAATGTCGTGGATGGCGGTACTCTGGTGACCGGCTTTAAGACAGGCTTAACCCGTATTATGAATCAATACGCAAGAGAATTGAACTATCTGAAGGACAAAGATGATAATTTTGACGGTAAGGATATCCGTAATGGTCTGGTTGCAATCATCTCCATCAAGCATCCCGATCCCCAGTTTGAGGGTCAGACAAAAACAAAATTAGGTAATACCGATGCAAAGGGTGCCGTGGAGGATGTCTTCTCTTCTGAATCCCAGCGTTGGTTTGATAAGAACATCGAGGTATTGAAGGCAATTCTGGATAATTCACTCAAATCCTTCAATGCAAGACGCGCAAGTGATAAAGCCAGAGTGGCGGTTATGAAGCAACTCAACGATGTAGATACCCGAAGCAAACTTGCCTCCTGCTCTTCAAGAAAGCCTGAGGAGTGCGAGCTTTATATTGTCGAAGGTGATTCCGCGGGAGGCACCGTTAAGACAGCCCGTAACAGAAGAACCCAGGCAGTACTTCCACTTCGAGGTAAGATTCTTAATGTTGAGAAAGCCACCTTGGAGAAGATTCTGGTGAATAACGAGATCAAATCTATGATTGCCTGCTTTGGCTGCGGAATCGGAGATGAGTTCGATCTCACCAAGCTTCGATATGACAAGATCATCATTCTTACCGATGCCGATGTCGATGGTGCCCATATCAGCACACTGCTTCTCACCTTCTTCTATCGTTTTATGCCCGAATTAATTCTGGAGGGCAAAGTGTACCGCGGACTGCCGCCGCTTTATAAGGTTGATTATGAATCGGCTGCTAAGGGTAAGAAAGCGAAGCAATCCGAGTACTTGTTCAATGATTTTGAGCTCGAGAAATTCCGCAAGAAAGATGGAAACAAAATCCTCAGCCTTCAGCGATATAAAGGTTTAGGTGAGATGGATGCCCACCAGCTTTGGGAGACTACCTTGGATCCGGAGACCCGCATTCTGGCGCAGATAACCATCAGCGATACCGTGGAGGCTGACGAAGTCACGACGTTACTGATGAGCAGTAATGTTCCTCCAAGACGCACCTTTATCATGGAAGAAGCAAAACATGCAAAGGTAGATATTTAAGGAGGAGCAAACCACGATGAAGAAAAATATTGATCAAATCATACAAATGGATTTTTCCGAGGAGATGAAGACCAGCTTCCGGGATTATGCCATGAGTGTTATTATAGCCCGTGCTTTACCGGACATTCGTGACGGTTTGAAGCCGGTTCAGAGAAGAATTCTCTATTCCATGGTCGAGCTGGGCTTGGATCCGGCGAAGCCACATAGAAAGAGTGCCCGTATCGTCGGTGATACTATGGGTAAATATCATCCTCATGGTGACTCCTCCATCTACGATGCCTTAGTTCATATGTCGGAGGATTTCTCCATGATGTTACCTCTGGTAGACGGTCATGGTAACTTCGGTTCCATCGATGGCGACAGTGCTGCGGCGATGCGTTATACCGAGGCCAGGTTATCCCTAAGCTCCATGGCTCTCTTAGATCACTTGGAGAAGGGGCTGATTGAATTTGTACCGAACTTCGATGACAGCGAGAAAGAGCCAACCGTACTTCCTGCAATGATACCAAACCTATTGATCAACGGCACCACTGGTATAGCAGTCGGTATGGCGACCAACATTCCTCCTCACAATCCGGATGAGGTTATCGATGGTGTCATCGCATATATGGATAACCCGAATATCACAGTAAGGAAACTGATGGATTATATTCCTGCTCCGGACTTCCCGACCGGAGGACTCATTATCAATCAGGATGATCTTACCACTCTCTATGAGACAGGGGAGGGTCGAGTTCGTATCCGCTCCAAGGTTGAGATCGAAAATGGCGACAGCGGACGTAAGAATCTGGTTATCACCGAGATTCCTTATACGGTAGCCGGTAATAAGACAAAGCTTGTTGAGAGCCTCGCCGGTCTGATTAAGGACAAGGTCTTTGATGAAATCTATGATATACGTGACGAATCTTCCAAGGAAGGAATTCGTATTGTAATAGAAGTGAAGAAGGACCGTGATCTGAATAATCTGTTGAACGGTCTCTATAAGAAGACCGTGATGGAGGATACTTATTCCGCCAATCTCCTAGCAGTAAAGGACCAACAGCCAATTGTCTTCAATCTTAAGGATATCCTTGCCGAATTTGTGAATTTCCAGGTAGAGCTCTATACCAAAGAGTATGATTTTCTCTTAGATAAAGCCTTAAAGCGCCTCGAAATCGTTGGTGGCTTAATGAAAGCAACCGATATTATCGACCTGATTATTGAAATCTTAAGAGGAAGTTCTTCCGTCAAACAAGCCAAAGCCTGTCTGATCGAAGGTAATATTGAAGGAATTCGTTTTAAATCCGCCAAATCAGAGAAGGATGCTTCTAAGCTTGATTTTACTGAACGCCAGGCCGATGCTATCCTTGCCATGCAGTTAAGTAAATTAATCGGCTTAGAGATTCTGAAGCTGCATGAAGAGAACGATGCTCTGGTTGCTTCCATCGAGGAATACCGCAAGGTTCTTGGTGACAGCAAAGAATTATACAAAGTAATCAAGGGTCGTCTGAGAGAATACAAGAAGCTCTTCCATCGCCCCAGAAGAACAATGCTAGCGAATGCTTCTGCCGTTGATTATGTGGAAGAGATCAAGATTGAGGATATCTATGTATTAATTGATCGCTTCGGTTATACCAAATCGATTGATGCCGCCAGCTACGCCCGAGCGTCTGAGGACAATCTGAAGGAATTCACTCATATTGTTATGATGAAGAATACCGACCGGCTCTGTGTATTCACTGCCGAAGGTAATATGTATCAGGTGAAGGCAGAGGCCATTCCAAGATGTAAGATGAAGGACAAAGGCTCACTCATTCATACCATGTGTAAATTGGATAAGGAGAATCCCATTCTCTATGTCTCCTTTGAACAGTTATTTGAATCTCAGCTCCTCTTCACCACGAAATACGGATATATCAAGCAGGTGTCCGGTGTCGAGTTCGAGACAAACCGTTCACAGATCGCTTCTACCAAGCTGGAGGACAAGGATATCGTCATTGCAATAAATCGGATGACCGGACACGAGGTTCTGGCCGGCAATCTGAAGGTTATCATTCTTACTGACAAAGGCTTATCACTGGGCTTCCCTCTCGCCGAAGTAAGCGAATTAAAGAAGACCAGCCGAGGAGTAAAAGCAATTACTCTTGAGAAAAATGATACAGTCAGCTTCGCAATAGCATTAAATCAAAATGAAGAAACCTTCCAATATAGCGACAAGGTTCTTAACGCTAAGAAAGTACGAATGAGAAAACGCGGTGACAAAGGTCAGAAAGCTACACTCACCGGCGCATAAATATAGTAAAAGGCTTCTATCATGAACTGTAGGTTATTATCTCCTCATTGCAAATATCAAATAAGATCTAGGATAATAAGAAATTTTTTATTACCTGAATGAATCAAAAAAGAAGGTACTATACAAATACTTTATATATTTGTTCGGTACCTTCTTTTCTTATACTTATCCAGTCTATTTATTCTAATTTGCTCAAAACCGCACAACCAATTTTAGTGCTCCTTAGTTCCTTGTCCGTAATATGCGTTAGCTCCGTGCTTTCTGTTATAATGCTTATCCAGTAGATATTGTGATACTCTTGGCACCTGTGGATTCAAAGTCATCGTC
>JAGFXQ010000363.1 GCA_017861355.1 Bacillota bacterium | reverse complement strand
GGTGTGGGTCAGTCTGGTTCTATAATGGTCGCCTTCCGGCGCTAAAAATACTTGTGTTTTATGTTTTAATCTTCGAAATGCTTTGGAATGCAGAACACGATCCCGGTCTCTTTGGTAAATCGGTCTGATATCACAGGGTTCTTCATAGCGGTCCCTGCCAAGAGACTGATCTGAAAATGCTGCATAGGGACTCAGTATCTCATGTTCCCTTCGCTCTAACTTCTGTCTGATATTATTTTGTTCCATATCAATTCCTCCTTTTTCTGCGAATCATGCGTCGAATACAAGGAATAACACAGTTCTTAAAAATCTATATAGGTTATATTATTAATATTCTACCTCTTACTCCTGTTTCCTTTTTTATTTTTACACAAAAATAAAATGGATAGGAAGGAGTCATCCTAGGTGGGAGCGGTTAAATATGAAGCAGCCCAATCAGATAAGCCAGTGTACCGCATTCCAGCAGTACATAGATACCGATCAGTACAAATACAATTCCGACAACATACCTTTCTTTCTGTTCCACGAAAGCTACAAGCCGGTCAATTCGAACGAGTCGGTAGCTGATGATACATAACATGCCAGTGCCCACGGCAAATACAAAAAGCATCCGTATAATATCACTGCCGCGGAAAGTCGTGAATAGAGGAATATAGACTCCGAGATCATCCGCACCAAAAGCAAAGGTAATCATAAGCATCTGTAACCCCAGAAATCGGAAGCGACTCGTGATTGATTCAACCTGCTCTTCCTCTTCCCCCTTGATCAGCGTCTTAATTCCCAGAATCAAAGGGATCAATCCTATCAATCCAACTACCCATTGGCTTGGTATCAACAACAAGCCGTACGCTCCTAACAGTCCAATCCCAACCAGGAGAAACGTACCAACAAAATATCCTATGGTGATGTATTTACCTTCACCCTTTTTCTTCGCCTTTGAATACATAAGAAAAAGTACAGGTATCTCATCAAAACTTGTTGCAAGATATGTCACAATCGCTGTTACAATCGCTTTCATCATAGAGATCGCCCTCCCTATTTTTAGTGTATTAATGATATTGTAAGGCTCTTTCTCTTTCTGTCAACAAATTTCATGATATTCTTCAGTTATTCGCACGAAAACAAGTGGATGAGAGTCCTTCTCATCCACTTAAAAACAATTTATATAGGTTAAGATCACAAGCCACGAATAGTCATTATTGAGAATTACCCGTCCAGATTAGGCGTTATGTACCTTTATATCACTATTTAAGTGATTTTATTCAATATAGGATCCGTGTATTCTACAAGGTCTCCTGAGAGTTACTCTTAGGCATGTTGATTGCTACAGCATCGGCTATACCTTTCCGCATTGACCCTTTGATGCGCAGGAGGAGCATCCTCCACAGCAAGATTTACCTGCCTTCACATCCTTCGACTTCTTATAAATCACGAATCCCGTATAACCCACGATTAAGATTCCAAGAATAATACCTGCCATAATAGACACCATACCTTTCTTATTATAAATCAATGTAGATACCAATAATGCTACGGCGAGTTGAAAGAAGATCGTGAAGATCGTCCATTTTGCAGAGCGCATCTCACGTTGAATCACTCCAATAGTTGCTGCACAGGGAATATAAAGAAGACTGAATGCCATAAGCGCATACGCATTCAATGCCCCAAATCCATACCCGACAAGAATTTCAGATAAACTAGCCATCCCCTGGGGGGAGGTAATGTTACCAATCTGAAATAAGACACTGAAGCTGGATACTACGACCTCCTTTGCTGCAATACCGGAGATCAAAGCTACGACAACCTGCCACATATCGAGTCCTGCCGGCTTGAGTACCGGGGCTATCACTCTGCCGATCATGAGTACCGGGGCTATCACTCTGCCGATCATGGCGCCAAAGCTGTCTGACATGTCGCTAATCATACCGTGGGGACCAAAGTTCAAGATAAACCATATAACTACGGAGGCAGCAAAAATGGTGGTACCGGCTTTCGTTAAATACTCCTTCACCTTCTCCCAGACATAAATAAAAATAGTTCGGAGATTCGGTGTCTTATATTCCGGCAGCTCAATCAACAACGTATTACCAACGCTTTGGTCCGATTTATTTCTCATCGCAAAGGCTACCAGAATGGCTACAAGTATGCCGATCAGGTACATCGAATATGCCACCAGCATCGCATTACGCCCGAAGAACATCTGAGAGAAGAGCACATAGATCGGCAGTCTGGCACTACAGGACATAAACGGAGTAATGAGAATCGTTTTTCTTCTATCTCGCATATTTTCCAGAGATCTTGAAGCCATAATCGCAGGTACGGTACACCCAAATCCCAATAGCATTGGGATAAACGCTCTGCCTGACAATCCAAGCTTACCCATAATCCCATCCATTACATATGCTACTCTGGCCATATAGCCACTATCCTCAAGATAAGCCAGTGCTAAGAATAATATAAAGATGTTCGGCAGAAAGGTTAGAATTCCGCCAACCCCGGCGATAATACCATCCACGATTAGGGATGTAATAAAATACCCAGCATGGATATGTTCCAGTAGATAAAGTGTTCCCTCGGAAAATGCTCCTATTCCGATTTCAAAAAAGCCTTTTATAAAGTCTCCGATCTGGAAGGTAAAGAAGAATACCAATGCCATGATACCCAAAAAGATTGGTAAGCCCAGAAACCGATGGGTTAAGATACGATCAATCTTATCCGTGGAGGCTGCCTTTTTATGCTTATTTACCAGTACCTCCTCGATAATCTCCTCAATAAAATCATATTTCTGATTGATGATATCTCCTTCATAGCTGTGCTTGATTACTTTGGTTAGATCAATCGGATACTTTCGCATTACTGCTTCATCCATTTCCATCAATTTGATGGCATGCCAGCGAAGGTTATCCACTTCACCGTAGTCCTTCCTTAATAATTCACTAACCTCGTCTATCTTATCCTCGATATCATCGCTATACACGATGGTATATTCGTTGTGATGCTCATGCTTATGTTTGTAGTCACCCTGATCCTTTGAGTGATTTGTATGTTTATTTATAGTTCTGTCATGATGATGTTCCAGATTATGATCCAGTTTTTTATCTCTATGATGGGAAACGGTATGCATCAGTATATCCAGTCCTGTCTTCTTACGTGCAGATACCGGTATTACCGGAATTCCCAACATCTCAGGCAAACGGTGTAGATCGATCTCCATACCGCGTTCTTCGACGATATCCATCATATTCAAAGCAAGCACTACCGGCTTTCCCAGCTCGATTAATTGTAATGTCAGATAAAGGTTTCTCTCTAAGCTTGAGGCATCAACAATATTCACTATGACATCCACATTAGAATCAAGGATATATTCTCTGGTAAGTCTCTCCTCCATCGTATAAGAAGTCAGACTGTAGATTCCAGGTAGATCAACAAGCTTAAAACGATGATCGTGATACTTGAAGGCACCTTCCTTCTTCTCTACGGTAACTCCCGGCCAATTCGCAACCTTGAGATTAGCACCAGTATAGGCATTAAAGAGAGTTGTCTTGCCACAATTCGGATTACCGACAAATCCCACCTGTATCTCACTCTTCATCATGATGCCTCCTTCATGTGTATTGTTTCAGCAATTCTTCCCCCAAGGGCCAGTCTGCTTCCTCTTACCATGAGAATGACAGCACCACTGCGGCTTCGATTTAGAATATTGATATTTGTCCCTCTGGTTAGTCCCAAGGCTTCCAGCCTTCGTTTTGTCACCATATCCAAGCTCAATGAACTAACTGTATAAGTAGATCCAATTTTGGCTTCCTGCAAGGTCATAATATATTTCCTCTCTATCTTCATTGTAATAATCGTATCATAAGAAAAACCATGCTCTTATTGATAATAATTCTCATTTGCTATTACATTATAAAGTGGAGATATCCTTTTGTCAACATGAAAAAGTATAAAAAAAGCCAAAGGATTCATAATTCATCCTTTGGCATCTCATAATCATAAGCATTCCGCGAGGTATGTCCTTCCCCCAGCACTATTGTTCATCCTACTTCGATTGATCTCTGACAGAATAGACACAGCCACAATAATCCTGACGGTATAGATTGTACTCCTTGGATAATTCGATGGATCGTTTATACCCATTCTTCTTCTTAAAATCAGAAGGCAGGTAAGAAACTCCATATTCACGCGAAAGCTTTTCTCCGATTTCATTCAGCTTCTCTGCATTCTTATGAGGGCTGATCGATAACGTTGTTGTAAAATATTCAAAGCCTTCTGCCGATGCAAGTTTGGCAGCCTCTCGAAGCCGTAGCTCATAGCATGCAAAGCAACGGTTGCCTCCCTCCGGTTCATTTTCCAACCCCTTCACTGTCTGGTAATACAACTGAGGCTGGTAATCCCCTTGTTTAAATTGAACCAGTGAAGAAAGCTCCATAGACCGGATTAATCCGATCTGTTCCTCTACTCTCCTAATATATTCCTCCTGAGGGTAGATATTCGGATTATAATAGTAAATCGTAATATCAAAATAATTCGTAAGATATTCCAATACATAACTGCTGCATGGAGCACAGCAGCTATGTATTAAGAGTTTTGGTCGGCGATTCTCTTCCTTTAGCCTTAGAATCAAGTTATCCAATTCTATTTGATAGTTCATCTGATTAATTCCAGCTTTCTAAGTACATGATCAAATTTATCCTGGTCAATGGGTTTTCCGGCATAAGCCGTGCATCCCAGGTCAAATGCTTTGGTAACATTCTTTCCTTCATTCAGAGCAGTTGTCATAATAATCTTCACTGCTTTGTCCTCCGGTACCAATTTTTCTTGCTCAATCTCCCTTATCTTCTTCAAGGCTTGATAGCCATCCAAACCGGGCATCATAATATCTAAGCAAATCAAATCATATCCTTCATTCGAATCAAGCGCCATAGCAAAGGCTTCCACTGCCTCCGTTCCATCGACAGTAATATCGCACTCACCATATTTTGATAAAAAACGAAGCATAAATTTTCTGCTGGTAAAATCATCTTCTGCAATTAATATTCTCATTCGTTTGCTCCTCCCGATTATTGATAACACTATTTTTATATTCTTTTATATAATCTGTTAGGAATGTTATTAATCGTTTCATTTCATCCTCTGTTCCAATCGTAATACGTAAATAATTATCAATTCTTGGAGCATTAAAATAACGAACAAAGATATTATTACTTCTCAAAGCTTCAAAAATCTCCTTCGCCGGGATTCTCTCATGTGTGACAAACAGGAAATTTGCACCTGATTTCGGAAAGGAAAAGCCTAGTTCCTTTAACTTTATCTCAGACCATTCTCTGGTGGTAATTACTTTCTGAATTCCTCTGTTGAAATAGTCGATGTCCTTCACCGCTTCGACACCGGCATAGATGGCAGTTTGGTTCAGTGTATAAGAATTGATGGAATACTTCACATCATTCAATGCTT
>JAGFXQ010000362.1 GCA_017861355.1 Bacillota bacterium | reverse complement strand
GATTGATGCATCATCGTTCACCTCTTAACGGCCTTTCGCTATAAATCTATTGACCAGCATATTAAATCCTACATTGAGCAAAAGAATAAGAATAATTAAGAGTGCTGCTGTTCCATAAGCTTTCTCCATGGATATACCCTCTCTTGCCAATATATAAAAATGTACTGCCATTGTTCTAGTCGGTGCAAATAGTGACGTGGGCATGCGCAATGCTGAGCCGGCTGTTAAAATAACCGCTGCTGTCTCTGCTACACATCTTCCTATACTCAGAATTACTCCGTTAACGATACCGGGGAGTGCTGATGGTAATACTGTCTTCGTTATCGCCTGCCATTTCGAAGATCCCAAAGAGAACCCTACCTCACGGTATAACTTTGGTACGGTACGGATAGCCTCTTCGGAGGTACGTATGATCGTGGGTAGAATCATGATGGCCATGGTTAATCCACCGGATAAAATTGACCAACCCATCTTCAAGTATATGACAAAGAATATAAAACCGAAAAGTCCATATACAATGGAGGGTATGCCTGCTAAGGATTCTGCACTGAAACGGATAATGCGGGTAACTCTTCCCTCACGTGTGTACTCAGTTAAATAGATCGCTGTTCCAACTCCGAAAGGGGTTGCTATTATGACAGCTACTGCAGTGACAAGCAGTGTTCCGACGATTGAAGAGGAAATTCCTCCTGTACGACCCATGTTCCGAGGGATTTCCGTTAAAAACTGCCAGTTAATCATTGGTAAACCTTTAATTAATATATAAAATATTATGGACATAAGGACCGCGATAACAAGAAGAGCAGCTATCCATATCAGAATTTTTGCGATCATTTGGGAAATCTTTGCGTTCATTCTCATAGTAACCTCACTTCTTTCGCGTAATATATTGAGCTGTAGCATTCAATATCATAATAATAATAAACAATACGATACCTGTGGCGAAAAGTGCCTGCTGGTGTTCACCGGATGCATATCCCATCTCGATACCGATATTCGTAGTGAGAGTTCTAACAGGATCTAGTACCGATTCCGGAAGTGCGACAGCATTACCCAGAACCATAATGACAGCCATAGTCTCACCGATTGCTCTGCCAATGCCTAAGATTATAGCAGCAACAATTCCTGACTTGGCTGCAGGTAGCAATAAGAATCGAATCGTTTGCCATTGTGTCAGTCCTAAAGCAAGTGCCCCATCTTTATATTGGCGGGGCAATGCAAGAAGAGATACTTCGGTTATACTTATGATTGTTGGTAAGATCATAATAGCTAAAATAATGGAACCAGCTAATATACTTAAGCCCGGTCCTCCCAGATAATTACGTATCAATGGCACAACAAACAGTACTCCCCAAAATCCATATACTACGGAAGGAATACCAGCCAACAACTGAATGGCAGGCCGGAATATATTTCTCAGGGTTGCCGGGGCAAATTCAGCAAGAAAGATACTGCAGCAAAGTGCAACCGGAACTCCTATGATAGCAGCTCCTAACGTAACTGATACCGATCCCACAATCATCGGGAAGATACCATAGTAACCTTGACCGGGAGCCCACTTCATTCCAAAAACAAAGTTTATGATTCCTACCTTGTTAATAATAGGTAAACCTTTAATGAATATAAAGACCGTAATGAGTGCCAGCACCGATATTGCTGAAAGCGCAATCAGGAGAAATACTCGTTCCGATAATTTGTTATAGTTTTTCATTTCTCCGTCTCCTTTGCTACTGGAATCAATCCTTCGTTACTCAGTAATCTTTGTCCTTCCTCAGAAAGGGTAAAATCCATGAATTGTTTCGCTAATCCTGTAGGTTCACCGTTAGTGACAAACAAAAATGGCCTAGACAGGCTGTAGCTACCGTTAATTATGTTATCTCGTGATGCTTCAACACCATCTAAAAGTACAGCTTTCACCTTATCATTAACCAATCCTAAAGAGATAAAGCCAATAGCATTGGGGTCATCCCCAACCAATTGTCTCACCGCTCCGTTGGAGTCCTGAACGATCGCCTTCGGATTAATCTCCGCCTTTTCCATTACGAGCTCTGTAAAAGCACTTCTGGTACCGGATCCCTCTTCGCGGGCTATAATATTAATCTTTGAATCCACGCCTCCTACTTCACTCCATTTTGTGATTTTGGCTTCATAAATATCACGTATCTGAGCTAAAGTAAGGTTTTGGATTGGGTTCTTCGGGTTCACGATTAATACTAATCCGTCTCTGGCAATTTCGATATAATTTAAACTTTTCTCTTCATCCTTCAATGCGCGGGAGGACATTCCGATTGCAGCACTATGTGTCTGAGCTGCCGTGATACCTGCTGAAGATCCACCACCCTGGATATCGATCTCAGCTTCCGGATTCAAAACCATGAACTCCTCAGCCAGAACCTCAGCATACGGCTGTACAGAAGTTGATCCGGCAACAATCGTGGCTGAACCTGCTGCTTGACTGCAGCCTGACAGCATACTTACTGAAAGGGTAACTATTGCCACGATGATAGATACTTTTCTTTGTCTTAATTTGCTTATAACCTTTGTTTTCATATAGCTCTCACAAATCAAACATCAAATTCGTAAATCCAAAAGAATTTAAATGTTTTTCCTCCATTTCCCAAAATATTACTACATCAATCGTCTCAATTGCTATACTGCTAAAATATCAACCAAAGCGACCTGTAATATAATCCTCGGTACGCTTATCCTTAGGATTAGCAAAGACTTCCGTTGTCAAATCATATTCAACCAATGTACCCGCTCCATCCGGCTCCATCATCATAAATGCAGTCATATCGGACACTCTGGCCGCTTGCTCCATACTATGAGTTACAATGATAATAGTATATTTCTTTGCCAAATTCTCCATTAGCTCTTCCACTTTCATCGTAGATTCCGGATCAAGAGCACTGCAGGATTCGTCCATCAGAATAACCTCCGGTTCCACAGCCAGTGCACGAGCAATACATAGACGCTGCTGCTCGCCGGGAGCCAGATCAAAAGCAGATACTTTAAGCTTGTCCTTCAGTTCGTCCCATAAAGATACCTGCTTCAAATATCTCTCCACTATCTCATCCAGTTGAGCCTTTTGCTTTATTCCATGATGTTTTGGACCAAAAACCAAATTATCATACACTGACATTGGGAAAATATTAGGCTTTTGGAAAACCATACCAACCCTTTTTTTCAGATTGACAACATCCATATTCTTATTATAGATAGAAACATCATCAAGCAAAATCTTACCCTCTACCCTAACTCCGGGTATCGGATCATTCATACGATTAAACAGACGAAGAAGCGACGATTTACCACATCCCGATGGCCCAATTATAGCTGTTATCGAGCATTCCTTAATACTCATAGTTACGTTCCGTAACGCTTGGAAGTTGCCATAGAAAAGGTTTACCGCTTCTGTTTTTATTTTGGCTCTTTGCCCTAACTTCAACTCTTGATCATTCATATGTCACCCTCGTCAATCGACTCCTTATCAATACCTTAATAAGTATCTTTAATCTATATATAATGTTGCCATTTTTTCCTCATGGCAAAACAATTATATAATAAATATTTAAAGTCTGTGTTAAATCTATGTAAAG